>NZ_JBHJTJ010000038.1:0-49299 GCF_042267765.1 Gottfriedia sp. NPDC056225
TTTATAAAAAAAAATAAAAAATATATTTTTAATTTATATATTAAACTTTCTTTTTTTTACAAATTTATTAAATCAAAACCAACACATTATAAATAAAAAAAAAACACGACTCGATCAAATATGACAGAGTCGTTTTTATACTATTATATTCTTCTTTGAATCGACCTTACGACGTTCGTGACTAATTTTCTTGGCATGAAACGAACAGATGTCGCAAGTATTTTATTAGTTACTCCAGGAATTACAATTGTCTTTTCATCATTAAATCCCTTATATGCTACTCTTGCAACATCTTTTACATTCCCTACTCCACTTTGGAATAATTTTGATTCATGCATGTTAGCACGATCTCCAAAATTTGTTTCAGTTGCTCCTGGGCAAACAGCTGTTATCTTTACATTTGTTCCTTTTAATTCATTCGAAAGTGCTTCGGAAAAGGAAAGTACATATGACTTTGTTGCATAATAAACTGCCATTAATGGTCCAGGTTGAAATGCGGCTGTAGATGCTATATTCATCACTCCACCTTTATTTCGCTCAACCATACCTTTTAAGAATAATTTTGTAAGATGTGTTACTGTACGGATATTTAAATCAATCATATTTAATTCTTCATCTAAACTTGTATTTACGAACTCTCCAAACAATCCGAACCCCGCATTATTCACTAAATAATCGATTTGAATTTTTTCTTCAATTAATTCTTTCTGTAGTGAAGTAATCTCATTTTCTTTTGATAAATCTTTTGAAAATAGATGAATCTTATTATTCGAATAAGATTCAATTTCACTTTTTACTTTCAGTAAATTTTCATACGATCTCGCAACTAAAACTAAATTATATCCATCTTTTGCAAATAGAAAAGCTAGTTCTTTTCCAATACCTCCAGATGCACCTGTAATTAAAACTGTCTCATATGATTTCATCATTATCTCCTATTTAAAGCTATTAATTTTTATATGATTATACGTTTAAACATTTAAACGTATATGATGAACATTACTATACCTTATAAACGAAAAAAAGACAATAATGTTTATTGTCTACTTTAGATTTTTATAGTTTTCGTTTATTTTATCAATTTTTGCCTCAAGTCTTTTCATTTGTAGCTTATATTTCTTAAAAGATCGAAAAATAAATACACAAAAAATAATAATAGCAATCGGTATTAAAATAACAATCAACTGATATATTAGATCTCCAATAGGCATATTTTCTCTCCTCTACTTTTCATAATAATCAAAATAAATATCACTTCTCATTAAAGTATAAATCAAATTGGAAATTTATGTAATCTTTTAAAAATAAATTAGTTTACTCGTTCATTAAAAATAAAAAGAGAGTACCTTCGTACTCTCTTCAAGTGTGCATACTATGTTCTTATTTTCAGACTTATTAACTTTAACTACATTCTGGACAAAGACCGTATATTTCAAATTTATGGCTTTGTACTGTATAGCCAGGTAAATCAACAGATAAATTGTCCATAGGGCATCTATATATACTTTTTGTATTTCCACAATCTAAGCAAATAAAATGATGGTGATGTTCTGATGAAGAACATTTTGAACGAAATCGTTTTTCTCCATCTAGTTCTGTAACTTCAACTACATCCACTTCGATAAATGTGGATAAATTACGATAAATTGTATCGAAGCTAAGCCCTTTGTATTTATCTTTAAGAGCTTGTTGAATATCTCTTGCAGTTACATATTTATTTTGCCTAAAAATATATTCAAGCATATCATATCGTTTAGGCGTGTTTTTAAATCCTCTTTCTTTTAATAGCTTTGATGCATCTGCTAATTTCATTTAATCACTACCTTTGACTTGTTCTTAATTTCTTCCAGCCTAAAGTTAAAATAAGAATAAGGATTTGCAGGATTACAATCGTACCACCAGGCGCTAGGTTTAAATTATAAGAAAGTAAAATACCTGCAACAACTGAAAGTTCTCCGAACATAATTGAAAAGAAAATAGTTTGTTTAAAACCTTTTGAAATTCGAATGCTTGATGCTACCGGTAACGTCATTAGAGAAGAGACTAATAGTACACCTACAACCCTCATTGAAATGGATACTACTAAAGCGACTAATAAGATAAATAAATAATGGATCCACTTTGCATTTATTCCAGAAGCAACTGCATATTCCTCATCGAATGATAAAAGGAATAATTCTTTGTAAAGTACTATGATAGATATTACTACAAATACAGCAATAATTATGACAGTTATTAAATCTTGACCAGAAACAGCACTGACACTACCAAATAAATAACTAAAAAGATCCGTATTAAATCCATTTGCTAATGAAATTAAAATAACGCCTAATCCCATTCCACCTGAAAGAATAATCGGAATTGCTAACTCTTGATAATGTTTATATACACTTCTTAATTTTTCGATTAAAAATGCTCCTGCAACTGAAAATGTCATCCCCATAAATAAAGGACTAATAAAACCTGAAGTAAAGAAATACTTTTCAAGTAATAGACTTGCTGCAACGCCTGATAATGTGACGTGACTTAAAGCATCAGAAATTAATGATAATCTTCTAAAGACAACGAATACACCTAATAATGGGGCCATTACTCCAATAATCATACCCGTGATTAGCGTATTTCTTAAAAAATCATAATGAAAAAAATCCATCATGTTCGATCACCTCCATCTTCATGTTCGTGATTATGAGACAGTACATGTACAGAGTGACCGTATAAAAGTGATAAATCCTTCTCTGTGGCATCTTTAAATTTCTCTCGACTACCATGGAAATGAAGTCTCTTATTTAAACATGCAACATGTGATACTTTATCAGTAATAATGCCTATATCATGAGAAACTAATAATAACGTAATACCAAGTTTCGAATTTAAGTCACTTAATAATTGGTAAAAGCTTTCGACATTTTCAGCATCTACTCCTACTGTTGGTTCGTCTAATATTAATAATTCCGGATCACTAACAAGTGCTCGAGCTATAAAAACACGCTGTTGCTGGCCACCTGATAGTTCACCAATATTACGGTTCGCAAACTCATACATTCCAACTGATTTTAATGCTTCGGCAACTTTTTGTTTATCAGATTTTTTAAATCCATTAAATAATCCAATTTTTGAAACAAGGCCTAAAGATACTACCTCAAAAACTGAAGCTGGAAAGCCTGAATTAAAACTGTTTGCTTTTTGCGAAACATATCCAATCTTATCCCAATTTTTCATCTTTCGAATATCTGTGCCGAATAATTCAATTTTTCCTTCATCCGGTTGTTGAATACCTAATATACATTTTAGAAGAGTTGATTTACCGCTGCCGTTCGGACCAACTAATCCTAAAAAGTCTCCTTTTTTTACAAGAAGATTTATGTCTTTTAATACCTTTTGGCGTTCATAACTATAAGACAAATCTTCAATTTTTATAATATCTTGACTCATTTATTTTAACACCTTCATCTATTTAGGAATAATTACGTTTTATCTCAAGTTCTTAGTATAAGAGAATACTTCCTATTTGTAAACAAAGAAAGCTCAGGAATTGACAGATAAACTTTCGATTAAATTCGTCTTTTTCTATTGTTTAAAACCCTTAATTTTATTGGTTGTTTTCTAACGTTTTTTTAATAATTCAAGCCTTTTCACTTTGTGACGAAATATACAATATGTTACAATTAACCTATAAATATAGATAAAGAGGTGGTTTTTTGAACGCAATTACACATCGTAAGCTTTCAAATTTTAAGATTATTAAACGGGGGTTTTTTATTACTTTAGGAGCTGCACTCATGGCAGTTTGCTTAAAAGCTTTCTTTATTCCAACTGATATCATTGATGGTGGAATCGTAGGTATCTCTTTGATCCTCTCCCATATTACTTCGATTAATCTCGGTATTTTTCTATTCTTATTAAATTTACCTTTTGTATTAGTAGGTTATAAGCAAATTGGTAAAACATTCGCAATTTCAACGTTATTTGGTATCACTGTACTCTCAGTATTTACCTCACTTTTTAAGGACATTCCTCATTTAACAAATGACCCATTATTAGCCGCATTATTTGGTGGACTAGGATTAGGAATTGGAGTAGGTTTAGTTATTCGTAATGGAGGTTCTCTTGATGGAACTGAAATTATAGGAATATTATTAACAAAATCATCACCTTTTTCAATTGGTGAAGTAGTTATGGCATTTAATGTATTTATTCTCGGAAGCGCAGGCTTTGTATTTGGATGGGATAATGCTATGTACTCATTAATTGCCTATTATGTAGCATTTAAAACGATTGATCTAACAATTGAAGGATTCCAAGATACTAAATCTGTATGGATTATAAGTGATTATGATAAAGAAATCGGCGATGCATTAAATGCCCGTTTAGGTCGAGGTGTTACGTATTTTCATGGTGAAGGCGGCTTTATGGGTGAAGATAAAAAAATTATCTTTACAGTTATCTCACGACTTGAAGAAGCAAAATTGAAATCAATTGTTGAAGATTATGATGAAAATGCCTTTATTGCAATTGGCAATATAGCAGATGTAAAAGGTGGAAAGTTTAAGAAGAAAGCCATTCACTAAATTAAAACAAAAGCTTGAATTCTATCATGAATTCAAGCTTTTATAGTTTAATAGATTGATTGATTACTTTTACTTAATTATTGTACCTTAACTAACTCATCATTCATAAATTTCAGTGCTTCAGTTATTCCAGTTCCAGGATTTACTGCAAATAAGTTTGGTGGTAAAAATATAATTTGATTCTTTTTAACTGCGTTTAATGTACTCCATGCTTTATTATGTAACATCTGCTTTTCAAATGCTTTTTTTGTAGCCTCTGGATCACCGTGCGAGATCATAAAAATGACATCTGGATTTTTTTCAATTATTCGTTCTGCACTAATTTGCGCATATCCTGGCATTGTTTTATCTTCAGTAAATTCTGAAGCAATGTTTTCACCACCAACTTTATCTAATACATCCCCTGAAAGAGAAGTTGGTAATGCTATTAGAAAGTCAGTTCCTGCACCATATACGATTAATGCCTTTGTTGTTTTTTTGTCTGAACCATATTCTTTCATTTGTTTATCTATTTGACTAGTTAAAACACTTGCTTCTTTATCTTTATTTAATACATTACCAATCAATGTAATACTTTGCTTAATTTCATTGATTGAATTGCCAGATGTTACAACAACCTTCGTTCCTTGTGACTCCACTTTATCTATGTTATTCGCAAATGCCTTACCTGCAAATAGTACATCAGCTTTAACACTAGCAATTTCTTCAAATTTGGGTTGATGGATATTCCCTATTTCTACAATGTCTTTTAATTCTGGATCTGTTGTAGGCATGATTGATGTTGGCCTACCTACAATTTTGCCACCTAATGATCTAACAATATCTAAATCCCCTGAACTTAAGACCGCAACGTTGTTAGGAGCCTCTTTGAATCCGTATGAACGCTTTGCTAAATCATATTGTTTTGTTGGTTTAACCGATGATTTAGATACCTCATTACTATTACATGCCGTTAATGTTAGCGCTAAACCTAATGACATAAAACTGAAAAATCGCTTTTTCATAGTTGAAATCTCTCCTTAAAATTTAATCACTCTAATTGATATCGATTATCAATTCCAATGAATTATATACAGTCTAGATGATATTGATTATCATTGTCAATTATATTTTTAATTAAATTTTAATTTTTTAATCCAAACAGAATCTATTAAATCAATAATTTTCCATTTTCAATGACTATTTCACTACTTAAAGATAGATTTAACTCGCAACTCTATACAAAAATACTACTTTCTTTCGTCTTTTACGTTTAATAAACTTTCCTAATTTCATTTACCTACGCTAAAAAATAATTGTAAACATTTTCCCTCATTCATTATTTATCGGGGTTCCTCATAAAATCTATTGATGTAGAATTTCATCTAAGAGGAGGCACAGAATGAATATTATCCAAACTCTCATAAATAAAAAGGTTAATAACATTACCCCAAAGGATCTTTTAAAATTAAGTCAGCAATACCAAGTTTATATTACGCCAGATCAAGCCAATAAAGTGGCAGTTATTTTAAACGGTAAAAACTATAATATTTATGATGCTGAACATAAAAAGCAAATCCTTACCCAAATTGCAAACGTAACCTCTAAAGCTACAGCACAACAGATCGATATTATTTTTCAAAAGCTAACTTAAGCTTGATTAAAATGTTCATTAAAAAGCTTTAATTAATAACTCTACTCATTTCACACATCATATAATGCTCATACAATGAATCACTACTTATTCTAAAACGAAATGAGAGGGATTAATATGGATTTGCATGAGCTACATTATGAAATTATTTATTTAGACAAAGAAACAGATGATGAAGTTAAATTCAAACACATGTTTCATATGGATGATTTAAGCCATGACTTAGCACTTAACATCGCTAGTAGTTTAATCACACGTGACAAGGCACATGTGGTCTATATTAAATTATTACATTTAGACGAACATGATCACGAACTAGTTAGTAATGTTGTAACTGTGAAAAGAATTAAAGATGGCAAAATAATTGCTTCATATTTGGATAGCAAATTAAAGAAGGTCGTAGAAATAGAATTATAAGTAAGAAAAATTGCCCCTAACGATTTTGTTAGGGGCTTTTTTTAATTTATGAATTCAAATTACTATCACAAATTTGCCTTTCAATCTTCACATACATTTCGTAAAGATCCTTCTTTTTTCAATACGATTAACATGTAAATAGAACAAGTTTTACATAAAAAATTAGAAAGGAATATTTATTTGTTTAGTAGAAAATTAAAAAATGTTTACTTTTGATAACCTATTTAAGTGCTTCAACAGCGAACAACTGCGAAAATTCAATTACTCCTTGAGTCCACATCAAACTCCCAAACCTATTCAATAAATACTTTTTCAACTTCTACATATTATTACTCGAAAATTATAAACAAAACTTCAACTGGCAATATTAAAAAAGGTGACTGGGTTCAAATTTACACAGGCTACCCAGCCCAAGAAACTGGTGAAGTCGATTCTTTCTCGTTTAGTACTTCCTCTAGTCATAACTTAACAGGAGCAATCAATGTTTCTTACTCATTAATAAGTGCTGAACTTGGTTATTCAATTGGTGCCCAAGAAACGTTTACTTCTCAGAAATCTTCTAGACCTTTAAAATAAGGCGAATATGTTAAAGCATCTTACATAAAAACCTTTAGTCGTACTATATTAAAACAACAAAAATTCTTTTATGATCTTGGTACTAGCTCTCTACAAAACCAATATGCGTCTGGATATTCCAATCGAGCGATTCTTCTTTTAATTAAATTTGAGTATTTCTCCTCAAAAAGATCAAATCCAGAAGTTGAATATTTCCAATTTGAATCTGGGGGGTATAGACAAGTGAGTGAAGATGACGTTAGAACTGTAGAATAAATCAAAAAACCAGCCCAATAATTGAGCTGGTTTCTTTTAGTTAAGCTTTCATTAATTCCTGAACTAAATTTTCATTGAATTCCTGATTGCGTAACATTTCAATTTCTAATTTATAAGGTGCCACTTTACTATTTTTATCTTCACCAACATATGGTGTTTCTAATATTTTAGGAACTTCCATTAATTGTGGATGATGAACGATATAGTTTAATGCTTTAAATCCGATCGTTCCAAAACCAATGTTTTCGTGTCGGTCTTTACGACTACCCATAGGATTCTTACTGTCATTAATATGTAGTACTTTTATTTTATCGATACCAACCAAATGATCGAATTGTTGCAAGACACCATCAAAATCATTCACAATATCGTATCCAGCGTCATTTATATGGCATGTGTCAAAACAAACTGATAGTTTATCGCTGTAATGAACCCCTTCCATAATTCTCGCTATTTCCTCAAATGTTTTACCACATTCTGAGCCTTTTCCTGCCATTGTTTCAAGCGCGATTTGTACTGGAGTATCCGCTGTTAATACTTCATTTAAACCTTGAATAATTCGATCAATACCAGCATCTTCACCTGCGCCGACATGAGCACCTGGATGCAATACGATTTGTTTTGCTCCTAATGCTGCTGTACGGTCTATTTCTTTTTGTAAAAATTCAACGCCTAGCTCATAAGTAGCCGGATTGGTTGTATTACCAATATTAATAATATATGGTGCATGGACAATAATATCAGCAATTCCATTTTCAGCCATATGTTTTAAACCTGCTTCAATATTTAAATCTTCAAGTGCTTTACGACGTGTATTTTGGGGTGCACCTGTGTATACCATAAATGTATTTGCACCATAACTTGCTGCTTCTTCACTAGCGGCTAAAAACATCTTTTTCCCGCTCATTGAAACATGAGATCCAATTCGTAACATAACGTCAACTCCTAGCTTAATTAATCATACTTATCATTTTAACATGAAAATAGAACATGGTTAAATGAATATACCCTGAAAGGTTAGTGTTCTATAAAAAACACCAGTAGTATCCCTTCTACTTTAAAACTCAATTAAAATAAAGGGCCACCCGTTTGTCAGTTACCCCGACTTTTTGGACAGCCCCCCTATTGCTTTATAAATTATCTTTCACTTTTTCGCTTTAATCTATTTTTAAAAGATTCTCTTTGGTCGTTCAGTTTACGCTTGTAGCCTGGTTTTACTTTAGAAGGCTTTTTAATTGTTTTATTTGCAACAGCATCTAAATTGCGATCTGTTCTTTTACGAAGCTTACGTTTAGCGCGTGGACCTAAATCAACCCACTCACCTTTTTTAAGTTCGCGATGCTCAAAAGTAATACCGCGTTCTTGAAGCTTGTCTAACGCTTGGTCATCTTCTTGATCATAAATTGTAATCGCTGTTCCATCAAAGTTTGCACGACCTGTACGACCTACACGGTGAACATAAAAGTCTAAATCTGCAGGTAATTCGATATTAACAACATGACTTACACCCTCAATATCAATGCCTCGTGATGCTAAATCAGTAGCAACAATATATTGGAACTCTAAGTCTTGGATTTGTTTCATCATTTTTTTACGTTCACGAGGACTTAAATCTCCATGAATTTGACCAACTTTTAAGCCATATGATGATAATTGAGTCGCAACTTCTTCTGCTTTTTTCTTTGTATTCGTAAAGATAATTGCTAAATAAGGCTGAAAACTTAATAAAATATCCTTTGCCATTTTAACTTTATCTTTATGACGACTTGGAACAATGATATGTTCAATTTTCTGAGCAGAAAGTTGTTTTGGATTAATATGAATATGTTCAGGATTTTCCATGTACTTTTTCAAGAATGGTTTAAGTTTTTCAGGAATTGTCGCAGAAAAAACAAGCATTTGTAATTTCTTTGGCATTTTTGATGCAACTTGGTCCACATCATGGATGAATCCCATATCTAACATTAAATCAGCTTCATCTACTACTAAATATTTCGTAGTATGAACTAATAAAACATTATCATTTACTAAGTCTTTAATACGACCTGTTGTACCGATCACAATATGCGGTTGTTTTTTTAGTTTTTCAACAGTACGTTTGTAGTCGGTACCACCAACGAAGTTTTTAGCAGTTAATTGCTGATCCTCAGGACAGCATTCAATAATCGCTTGAACATCGTTATAAATTTGAGTTGCTAATTCACGCGTTGGAGCAGTAATTACTAATTGCACTTGATCGACAGATGGATCTAATGTATTAATTGTCGGAATAAGGTATGCATGAGTCTTTCCTGACCCTGTTTGCGATTGACCTATCACACTACGTCCAGTTTTAACTTGAGGTATAATCTTTTGTTGAATTTCTGTTGGTTCTGTAAAGTGTTTCTTCTCTATCGCTTCCAAAATAAATGGTTTTAATTGATAATCTTTAAATGAAATTGCCATATAACTCACCTTCTTAATTTAAACTTTCTATGTAATAGAGGAGTTCATTTCCTCATACAAAATAGTTACAAATATCTATTATACAACAGAAGTACTAATAAAAGCTAATACTTATTTTTCTTTCTAATGATTAGGATTTTAATTTTTAGACTGTCCTATACTAACCTTTTCAAAGTAATTGCATAGCCTAAGTAATAAAGAGCATTTTGAAAGGAGGTATTAGGTTGGGAATACTTGATAAGTTTAAGAAAAAAAACAAACAACCTTTTCCAATGAACGGTCCAAATTATTTTAATGGTTATCAACAGCCTTATCAAAATATGCAAAATCCATACGGACCAAGACCAAATTTTGATCAAAGAATTCCATATCCTCAAGCACCGCAGCAACCATATCCACAACACTTTTACCAACCAACACATCAAATTGCGGGGCAACAAGGACATTATCAGCAACCAATAGCATATCAACCACAGTTAAACACTCATCAACCTCAGTTAAACGCGCATCAACAATATTTAATGCAAAATAAAATATTACAATCAGTACCATTTCAGAATCAACCAGTAATGCAGGCTCACAATGGCAGTAATTATCAACAACAAAGTGCACAAAATCCATATCCAATGACAGGGCAGCCCCCTGAAAAAGAAGATGACGGAAGTCCAGGATTTTTATCAAGGATCATGGGTGGCGATACTTCTATCACTGGAGTTATAGGTGGTATGCAAAGAGCTGTTCAAGCTGCACAGCAGGTCACACCAATGATTCAACAATACGTTCCTGCATTAAAAAACTTCCCTTCAATTTATAAAATTTTTAAAGCAGTCAATACTGATGAACTAATCGATCCAAAAAAAGCGAAAAAGAAGGATTCTAATGAAGCAGTTGATTTAGTCCCTATTAATGAGTCTAAACCAAAAACAAAAAAAAGAAAGAAAGTTTCAAGTGAATCCGAATTAGAACTAAATCCTATCCAAGAAGAAAGAGCTTCAAATAGAAATCCAAAACCAAAATTGTTTATGTAAATTTTCTTTTTCTTTGTATACTACCATCTCCCTCCTTTATAATAAAAAATGATAACAATATTATAAAGGAGGGGCTACTCCATGAAAGTTTTAAAAGTTACCCCACGAGGCTATTGCTACGGAGTCGTAGATGCAATGGTAATTGCTAGAAATGCAGCAAAAGATCCATCACTACCAAGACCGATTTATATCCTTGGTATGATTGTTCATAATAAACATGTTACAGATGCATTTGAAGAAGAAGGTATTATCACTTTAGATGGTCCAAGCAGATTAGATATTCTAGATAAAATTGACAAAGGAACTGTCATTTTCACTGCACATGGAGTTTCTCCTGAGGTAAAATCTAGAGCAATTAAAAAAGGACTAACGACAATTGATGCGACATGTCCAGATGTAACGAAGACTCATGATTTAATTAAAGAAAAAATGTCAGAAGGCTACCACTTTATTTATATCGGTAAAAAAGGGCATCCAGAGCCTGAAGGCGCAGTTGGAATCGCACCGTCAATCGTTCATTTGATTCAAAATAAAACTGATATTGATGTGTTAGAAATTCCGACTGAAAAAATTATCATTACAAATCAAACTACTATGAGTCAATGGGATGTAGTTGAATTAATTCAATATTCAATCAAAAAGTTTCCTACTGCACATGTTCACAAAGAAATTTGTATGGCTACTCAAGTACGTCAAGAAGCAATTGCTGATCAAGCAGGTCAAGCAGATTTAACAATTGTTGTCGGTGACCCGATGAGCAATAACTCAAATAGATTGGCACAAGTTTCGCATGAAATTGCCGGAACAAAAGCATTTCGTATTTCAGATATTACTGAGCTTCAGTTAAAATGGTTAGATGGTGTTGAGACTGTTGCTGTTACATCTGGAGCGTCTACACCAACTCCTATTACTCGTGAAGTGATTGCATTTTTAGAAAAGTACGATCCGAACGATGAAAGCACTTGGGATACAAAATCATCGGTTGAATTAGGTAAAATTCTTCCTAAGGTTAGAATCAAAGACTAAAGAAAAGGACTTTCGGAAATTATATCCGGAAGTCCTTATTTTTAATCATTAGATAAATGTAAAAGGATCAGTGTGAATTGTAGAAGCAATAATTTCACAATCCATATTTTTTTCTTTAAGTTTAGCATCTAAAAGACGCTTTACACCTGACTTCATTACTTTTTCAATATTATGTCCTGCATCAACAATATTTAAATTTAGCATTTTCCAATCCTGTGCGACATGATAATAAATGTCCCCACTCAAATACACATCCGCACCATTTCTTTTTGCATGATAGGCAAATTTATTTCCGTCTCCACCAACAATGGCAACTTTTCTTACTTTATCTCCTAAAGCCCCTACTACTCTTACGCCTTGTAGGTCTAATTTTTCTTTCACATATTTTGCAAATTCTTCTAATGAAAGATCTTCTTTAAGACTTCCGATTCTTCCAATACCGAAAGTTTTCCCTTCATTTTCTAATGTAAATGTATCATAAGCTACTTCTTCATATGGATGAGATTTTTGCATCGCTTTAAGAACATGCTTTAATTTTAGTTCTGGAACAATTGTTTCAAGCTTTACTTCCTCTACCTCTTCTAATTGTCCACGTTGACCGATATAAGGTGTTGTCCCTTCTAATGGCATAAATGTACCTTTGCCATTTGAACTAAAGCTACAATGACTATAATTGCCAATATGACCTGCCCCAGCATCACATAATGCATTTAAAACATTTTCAGCATGCGTTTTTGGTACAAATACTACTAATTTAATTAACTTTTCTACATAAGTAGGAGCGAGAACTTTCGTATTTTCTAATTGTAAAGCTTCTGCTAAAAAATCACTCACACCGATTTCTGCAATATCAACATTTGTATGTGCAGCAAAAACAGCAATATCATTTTTAATACAGAGTTCAACAATTTTACCAGGTTCACTGTCTGTTTCAATCTTTTTTAATGGTCGATAAATGATTGGATGATGTGCAATAATTAAATTCGCTCCGATTGAAATAGCTTCTTCAACAACCTCTTTTGTGACATCTAATGCAACTAAAGCCTTTGTCACCGATTTTGATAAAGTACCTATTTGAAGGCCGTTTGGATCTCCTTCTTCAGCTAGGTGTTTAGGGAATAGTTCATCAAACTGCTGTACAAGCTGAAAACCATTTATCGATTTCATGAAAGCACCTCTTTTATCCACTCTAGTTTCTGTTCAATTTCTTTCATTTTCTGAACCGATTCCTCTGTTTGCTTCGCTGATCCTAATTGAGATAAAATTCTCTCAAAATTTTTCTTTTCATGCTCCCATCTTTTCTGAAAGGCTTCATTCTTGTTTTTAAGTAAATAAGGACCAATAAATAGCTCCATTTCCTTCTTTTCACTATAAGCACTATTTTGATTTGACTTAGAAGCTATTAGAATTTCATAGATTTTACCATCCTCTTCTAATATATCTTCATCTACAAGGGAATATCCTTCTTTCTCAAGCCAAGTCCTGATTTGATGTGCACCTATATTTGGTTGTAATACTAAAGTTTCAACACCTTCAAGTTTTACTTTTCCATTCTCAAGAATGCTTGAGATTAAAGAGCCACCCATCCCAGCAATCGTAATGACATCTACCTCGTTTGGAACTAGAACCTCAAGTCCATCACCCATTCTTGCTTCAACTACACCTTCTAACCCACTTTGACGGATCGTAGAACGAGCTGAATTATATGGACCTTCAGTTATTTCTCCAACAATTGCCGATGTACATCTTTTATTTAAAACTGCATAACAAGGTAAATAAGCATGATCTGACCCAATATCAGCTAATTTTGTCCCTTCTGGTATGTAATCATATACTCTTTTTAAACGCTTTGATAAATTTACTTCATTCATAACAAAATCACCATTTCATTTTATTTTCATCGATATTATTTTACACTAAAATGCCTATAAACCAAAATGACCCCTTCATATGAAGAGGTCATTTTTTAAACTTGATTATTTTTTCTCAGATAACCATTTTGCAACAGCATCCAATTGTGCACCTTGTAGTAATCCAGCTGGCATTCCGCCTTCTTTACCGTTTTTAAGAATGTCTTTGATTTGATCTTCTGTGTATCTAGAACCTACTTTAGATATGTTTGGTCCTACTACCCCTTGTAATTGATCACCATGACAGCTAACACATGTTTGAGCATATATTTCATCTGGCTTAGTAGTTGCTGTTGCAGCCGGCTTTTTATCACCGTTAGCAATTTCATCAGCCTGTTTTGCCCCTTTTAATGAAATAATTAGCATGACTGCGATTCCTAGTGCTGCAATAAGAGCAAAAGGAATTAATGGATTTCGTTTCATTATGATCCCCCTTATGTAACCCCTTAAAAAATAAAATTAATGACTATAACATTATTATTGTATACGATTAAAAACAATAAAAAAAGTATTAAGTTGGATAAATTTAAAAATTGTTAAACGATTTCATAAATATATAAACCTTCCTACTGTAAAGGATTACATTGAATATAGCATATTTCCAATTTCTAAATAAAAATAAGCAATCCTTTGAATTAACTAAATAAGTAAGTTTTTTTAAGAAACCATTTAATTGCAAAGTCATCCATTTAACTTTTAATTTGCTCCAAATCATATTTGAAAAAGATTGGTAATATTTCCAATCCATTCTGAAGAGTAAGAAAATAATTGCAAAAGCGATATAGGTAATTTGTCTCCATACTACTTTTTAGATTATTAGGAGTATTGAACTAAAGATAAAATATTAAAAAAAGTAGGATAAATGAGTGTTTGCAAATTTAAAGACAATTCTGTAAAATAAAGTAAATAGCTTTCTAAAAGTATTAAATGGTGGAATTACTACTAGATTTATGATATCCATTTTTGCTTAAAATATCCTTTGTTTTATCTTCTGAATAATTTTATTAAACGTTAATGTAACATTTTTAGATTTGGATGAATTTCATACTCCGAATGTAGCATAGCACTACTTGTAAAATTTTAGTACCGACATTCGATATATTTTGACAAATATATTTTATATGACATATTTACTATTTAAAACGTTTTCATAATTTTTTTTAGCAAAAAAAAGTTTACCCAACTAAGGATAAACTTTTTGAACTTCCTATTCTAAGAAATCTTTTAAACGTTTACTACGGCTTGGATGACGTAATTTACGTAGAGCCTTAGCCTCGATTTGACGGATACGCTCACGTGTTACACCAAATACTTTACCAACTTCTTCTAATGTACGAGTACGTCCATCATCTAAACCAAATCGTAATCGTAAAACATTTTCTTCACGATCTGTAAGTGTATCAAGAACATCTTCTAATTGCTCTTTTAGCATTTCATAAGCTGCATGTTCAGCTGGAGAAGTAGCTTCAGAATCTTCAATGAAATCACCTAAATGTGAATCATCTTCTTCACCAATTGGAGTTTCTAATGAAACTGGTTCTTGAGCAATTTTAAGGATTTCTCGTACCTTTTCGGGTGGTAAATCCATTTCTTCACCAATCTCTTCAGGAGATGGTTCGCGACCTAAATCTTGAAGTAATTGACGTTGAACTCGAATTAATTTGTTGATTGTTTCCACCATATGAACTGGAATACGAATTGTTCTCGCTTGGTCAGCAATAGCACGAGTAATTGCTTGACGAATCCACCAAGTTGCATATGTACTAAATTTATAACCTTTACGATAATCGAACTTCTCTACGGCTTTAATTAAACCCATATTTCCTTCTTGAATAAGGTCTAAGAAAAGCATACCGCGACCAACATAACGTTTTGCAATACTTACTACTAAACGTAAGTTAGCTTCTGCAAGACGACGCTTAGCTTCTTCATCGCCTTCTTCAATTCGCTTCGCTAAGTTGATTTCATCTTGTCCAGAAAGTAAATCAACTCGACCAATTTCTTTTAAGTACATACGTACAGGGTCATTAATTTTAACACCAGGAGGAACACTTAAATCATTTAAGTCAAATTCTTCTTCCTTCTCTAATTGAGCTCCTCTAGGCTCATCATCAGCATCACCAACAATATCAATGCCTTGTTCACCTAATTGCTCATAAAATTCTTCCAATTGATCTGAATCAATTTCAAAACCATTTAAGCGGTCTGCAATCTCTTCATATGTAATTACACCACGTTTTTTACCATTTTCAATTAATAATGCTTTTACTTGATCAAGTGTTACTTCTGTTTCCGTATCTTTAGAACGAGCCGATTTATCAGCCATCTGTTCCCCTCCTTCGAAAAGTTCGCGAATCATTTAACATATTTCATACTAGATCTTAGCTGAGTAATTTGTTGAAGGATCGTTGCAGCTTTTACAAAATCTCCTTCACGTTCAGCTTTTTTAAGATCCATTTCTTTTTCACGTATACGTTGTTGTTTATCATAGTTGTTTAATGCATCTAAATAATCCTTTAACTCTCGCTCTGTTAGTTCAGGTGCTAACTGTAAATTGACAATTTTTGAAACTACTTCAAGTAACCCTTTTGAAGGAAGGTAATTCATAAATTTACTAATATTAGACTCATTGCCCTCTTCATAATAAGCATAAAGATGGATTATAATCTCGGAATAATCATTATTGTAGAATAGACCCTGATATTGTGATCTTACTTTTTCTGTCACTTCTCTGCTATTAAGCATATGAGCCAAAAGTAATTGTTCAGCTCTTACATGCGCAGGAAGAAGCGTCTTAGAAGTAATATCGCGTTTGATATCAGTTTTTACTTCTGTTACATTAGATATACGATTTGCCTGATTACTATATTGTCCAAATTCCTTCTTAAGTACTTCAATCGAAATAGAAAACTCTTTTGAAAGTTGATTTAAGTAATAATCCTGTTCGATCAGTTGACTTAGTTTAGCAATTTCTTGTAGCATTTCTTTTAAATACTGAAATTTAACAGTTTCATCTAAAAGATTTTTTCCTTTTCGATGATATTGCATTTTAAAACTCATTAATGATACACTAGCTTCAATAATAGAGGTATTAAATTTTTCTGGACCAAATTGTCTAATATATTCGTCAGGATCTAAGCCGTCTGGCATTTGAGCAACTTTAATTGTAAATCCTTCTTTTTGAAGAATTTTAGCTGCTTTCTCTGCTGCATTAATACCAGCTTGATCTGAGTCGTAACAAATGATAATTTGATCAACAGAAGTTTTCAAGACTTTTGCTTGATCCTCCGTTAAAGAAGTTCCCATTGTTGCAACGGCATCATGGACGCCAGCCTTAAAGGCCGATATGACATCTGCAAAACCTTCCATTAATATAGCCCGATTTTGCTTTCGCATGACATTTTTTGCTTGGTAAAACTGATATAATAATTTTCCTTTATGGAAAATTGATGATTCAGGACTATTTAAATATTTTGGTGACCCTTCACCCATTATTCTTCCACTGAATGCAACAATTTTTCCTTGATGGTTATGAATTGGAAAAATTAATCGATTTCTAAATCGATCATAGTAATTACCATCACGTTCACTTCGAACAACTAGACCAGCTTTTTCCATGATCGGCATTGAATAGCCACGTTTTTCTAATACCTTCGTAACAGCATCCCAAGAATCTAAAGCAACACCAAGCTCGAAATGCTTTATTTCTTCTCTTGAAATTCCTCTGTTATTTAAGTATTCTAACGCTTGTTTACCTTCTGTTGTGTTAACTAATAGATGATGATAGTACTTTTTAACAAACTCATGAGCTTCAAGCATAATGGCTAGCTCAGTAGATTGCGGATTCTTTACTGTGTCAATTGTATCTGTTGGTAAAGTGACATTTGTCTTCTTTGCAAGCTGATGGACTGATTCTTGAAAATTTAGCCCTTCAAGCTGCATAATGAAAGAAATCGCATTACCACCAGCACCGCATCCAAAACAATGAAAAATTTGTTTTTCAGGAGACACAGAAAAAGATGGTGTGCTTTCTCCATGAAATGGACATAGTCCAAAATAATTTCTTCCTTGTTTTTTCAGAGGAACATATTCACTCACTACATCAACTATGTCAACTGACTGACGAACTTGTTCGACAAGCTCATCGGGAATTCTGTTTCCCATACTGACAGCTCCATATACTATTTTATTCGATAAAACTCACTGTATTCCTTCATGATTCGACAAATATATTTCCATATTTTCCACTTAATTTTTAAAAGCTTTTTTTAAGTCAAATATGAATTAATAATTATTCTGAAAAAAGAAGTGTTACAGTAGTTCATAAGCATCGCATCCAACTGCTAGTTCTGGTTTTCCTTAACCCATTTATTTATCGCTTATGATTAATTTCTACACGTCTTTTGTAATTCCTTCAAAACATGTATCGATTTATGTAGTTTTATTTCCATCCTTCAATAAACTAGGAAGCACATATTCATAGTTTATTCGTAAGTATAAAAAGTTAAACCTATTATTAGTTCATTTCATACAATTTTTTATTATAATCTATTTCATCCAGGAAATCTAGCAATAAGCACTGAAGATTTATTATCTTTTTAAAAGTTTATCTTTTACCATAAAAAGATGAAAACACATTAGAATAATCTAATGTGTTAGCCTCGAGAGATCATCAACTAAAAAAATTAACGAATCTGTTTATTTTGGTAATAATAATTTAAAATTACATTAGCCGATTCTTCTACAGCTTTACTTGAAACGTCTACTACTTTACAACCGATTTGTTTAACAACATTATTAAAATGCTTTAGCTCTTCTTCAATTCTAGAAATATTAGCATAGCTAGCACCGTCATGAAGTCCTAATGAAATCAATCTTTCTTTTCGAATATGGTTTAATTTTTCTGGTGAAATCATTAAGCCAATGCATTTTTCTTTAGGCACTTTTAACAATTGTTCTGGTGGGTCTACTTCTGGAACTAAAGGTACATTGGCAACTTTAAATCCTTTATGAGCTAAATATTGAGATAAAGGCGTCTTAGATGTTCGTGACACACCTATTAATACGATATCCGCTTTTTCAATCCCTCTAGGATCTCTTCCATCATCATATTTAACCGCAAATTCAATTGCTTCAATACGTTGGAAATAATCTTCATCTAGTTTACGAACAACACCGGGTTCATTTCTAGGTTCAAGTTTATGAGTTGTTGAAATTTTATCGATTAATGGACCAATTAAATCGTAAACGATCACTCCAGCACTTTGCGCTTCATCCAACAATTTCTTTCTCATGTCAGGTTTAACTAACGTAAATACAATAATTCCATTATTCTCTTTTGCTACTTGAACGATTTCAATTAATGTTGCATTATCTTCAACGTATGGTACACGTCTAATCTCGAATTTTTGATGAAATTGACTAATTGCCGCCTTTACGACATGCTCAGCTGTTTCACCAACAGAATCTGATACAACATAAACGATTGAATTGCCCATATGTTCACCTCTTAACTTTACTAAAACATATCATTGTTCATTAAGTCTACAATCGCACGAGTAAAATTTGTTTTTGTAAATCGACCAATTACCTCAAGTCCATGCTCACTTTCACGAACAACAGGGACAGCATCAATTTGTTTTTCAATTAAACTCTTAGCTACATTATAAATTGTATCATCTTTATAACAAATTGTAATGTTTGGCATCCTCGTCATAATAATATCTACTGGTAATGTATGCAAATCTTTATTCCCTATGCTTGCACGGAGTAAATCTTTTCTTGAAAGTACTCCTGTTAATACCGAATTTTGATCAACAACAAATAAAGTACCTACGTCTTCAAGAAACATTGTAACTATAGCGTCATACACTGACGAACTTCGATCTACTACAACAGGAATCGCTTGAAACTCTTTTACCGTTAGTTTTTTTATTCGATCAATTACTTGAGCACCACTTGTTCTTCCAGTGTAATAATATCCAACTCGAGGTCTTGCCTCTAAAAAGCCAGTCATTGTAAGAATAGCTAAATCCGGGCGAAGCGTAGCTCTAGTAAGAGCTAGCTTATCTGCTATATGTTCACCTGTAATTGGTCCATTGTTTTTTACAATTTCAAGAATTTGAGTTTGTCTTTTTGTCAGTTCGATCTTCCTCACCCCTAACTATCCAATATGTTATACTCTCTAATAAATATTATATACTATTTTTACAATTTAAAAAAGAAAGAAGGAAATAGTTAGCCTATTTCCTTCCTCAGGTTTCAGAATCTTTATTATTTTTCAGAAAATTATCCATAACTTTTAATTGCTCTAAAAATTTACGTGATTTTAAATAGATCCCGCTATATTCATCATAATAAGAAAATAAGATTTGTTGTAAATTTTTCTTCGTCGCTTCACTGACCTCGATTTTCCCAAGACGATTTACATCAAAGTGATAAAACAGTCTCATTAATTTCACTGACTTTTCAGTAACAGCAAAAGCATAAGGATCAGTATGTTTACAACGCTGACATAAAAAGCCACCATCTTTCACAGAAAAAGCAACAAAGATATTTTCATTTGCACTACATCTACAATTCACACAATGATCAAAAAACGGGTGATATCCTAAAACAGGAATCATTTTCGTCATAAATAAATAAGTCAACACTTCAGCGTCTGCTCCTTCATTCATATGTTGTAGCAATTGAAGAACTAACTCAAATAAATACGGATTATTTTTCTTCTCATCCACCGCTTTATCTGTCAGCTCAACAACAATCGAAGCGTAGGCAGTTGCAATTAAATCACCTCTTAAATCACGAAATGAATCAATTAACTCTCCTTGACTTAATGTGCCTAATCCTGAGCCTTTTTGAATTAAAAACGACCCATATGTAAAGAGTTGTGTAACAGAAGCAAGTCGACTATTCGTCTTCTTTGCCCCTCTTGCCACAACTCCTATCTTACCTAATTCTCTTGTTAAGAGAGTAATGATAACATTTGATTCTCCATAAGCGTTTGCCCGTAATACAATTCCTTCTACACGCTGTAACAAATAACTCACCATCCAATTGGATGAAGGTTAAGTATGTAGGGAATCAATATCAGCTATTTCTTCATCAATGTAACTTTTCTGATCCGTATGTTCTTGTTCAAGCTGCTTAAACAATAAATATGTCTCAACATTTCCAGTTTTAGAAAAGACATCCCAGGTAAAATTCAACATTGAGAAACCACCTTTCAAGAATAGCTACAACTCATTGCTCATTACCTATAGCCAATTACTTTCCCTGCTTACTTATAATGTGACCTTCTCTCCCGGTTTTCATGTGTATAAAATTTACTAAAATAAAAAATAAAAAGCTTGCAAAACTCAAGGAAATGTGTTTGGTTATTAAAATAATAAGATTAAGCCTGTTAAAACTTAGAACCATAGCCTAAGAACTACAAATCTTGGTCTTTACCCTTGACCAATAGCCTTAGAACTCCAGGTCTTAGGCTTAAATTTCCTCCTATTCTCTAACCCTTACTCCTTACTAACGCTCTTAATACTCATCCTCACGGAACCCTAAATCTCTTAATTGAGACATACGGTTGCGCCAATCCTTTTGAACTTTAACCCATAATTCTAGGAATACTTTCGTATCAAGTAAATTCTCTATATCTAATCGAGCACGTTTGCCAACCTCTTTTAACATGCTTCCTTGCTTACCGATAATAATTCCTTTTTGGGAAGATCTTTCAACGACGATCGTTGCATTTACATAAATTGCATTACCTTCAGGACGTCTTTCAATTTGTTCGATAATAACTGCAATCGAATGAGGTACTTCTTCCCTCGTTAAATGCAACACTTTTTCTCTAATTAACTCAGAAATAATAAATCTTTCTGGATGATCTGTCACTTGATTTGCTGGATAATATTGCGGTCCTTCTGGTAAATAAGTTTTGATAACTTGCAATAAACGATCAACGTTATTACCTTGCAATGCTGATATCGGAACAATTTCAGCAAAGTCATATAAGTCTTTATATTTATTAATTAGTTCGAATAATTCATCAGGATGAATTGTATCAATTTTATTTATTACTAAAATGACTGGACTGCGGCTACCTTGTAGCTTCTCGATAATAAATTCATCTCCACGACCAAAACCTTCATTAGCATTAATCATAAATAACGTAGCATCAACGTCTTTTATTGAGTCTTGAGCTACTTTTACCATGAAATCACCAAGTTTGTGCTTTGGCTTATGAATACCTGGCGTATCAATAAAGACAATTTGTGCATCATCTTCTGTGAACACACCTTGAATTTTATTACGAGTTGTTTGAGGTTTGTCACTCATTATAGCGATTTTTTGACCAACAACACGATTAAGGAATGTACTTTTCCCAACATTTGGTCTACCTATAATTGAAACAAAACCTGATTTATAACTTACTTTATTCATTCAAATCCTCCGATGTAAATGCTCCTGGCAATAATTCTTTTACTGTTGTTTCTTGGATTACTCCATTTAAGTTCGATAAATATACTACTGTATCTGGACCACAAAGTTCAAATAAAACTTGACGACATGCACCACAAGGTGGGACAGGTCTCTTAGTATCCGCGACGACAGCTACAGCTGTAAACTCCGTAATTCCATCAGAATAAGCTTTAAATAATGCCGTACGTTCTGCACAATTTGTAAGGCCATACGATGCATTTTCTATGTTACAGCCACGAATAACTTGACCATCCTTTGTAAGCAATGCAGCACCAACTTGAAACTTCGAATATGGTACATATGCATTTACTCTAGCTTTGATTGCCTCATTAATAAGTTCTTGTTTATCCATTTATGTAGCCTCCTAATATCGCCCGAATACGAAGTGGGGTCTTATTAACGTAGTATAGTAAAATACGGAAAAAATAGCAAAGCTCCAATAATGATTGAAATGATTGCAGCGACTAATACTGCACCTGCTGCCACATCTTTCGCTTTTTTTGCTAAAGGATGCTGATCAGGTGATGCTAAGTCTACAACTGCTTCAATTGCAGAATTAACAAGTTCAAGCGAAATGACAATTGTAATGATCAGCATAAGTATAAGCCAATCAATTCGACTAATTTGAAAATAAATTGCAAGTCCGACTGAAACTAGTGCTGCAAATAAGTGAATTTTTATATTTCTTTCTTCCTTAATTACTTTAAAAATGCCACTAAATGCATATCCAAAAGAACTAACTAATGGCGATCTTTTTTTAAAGTCTTTCAAGGCCATATTTTTCTAATATTTCCTTTTGTTTTGTAAACATTACTTTTTCATCAGCTTCATTCATATGATCGTAACCAAGTAAATGTAAACATCCGTGAACAGCTAAAAATCCTAATTCACGTCGGAATGAGTGACCATACTCTTCAGCTTGTCTTTTTGTAGTAGGAATCGATATAACGATATCACCTAGAGTACGTGGTAAATCAACACCAACGATTTCAATTTCACCTTCACCTAACTCTTCCATAGGAAATGAAATGACATCAGTAGCACGATCTTTTTCTCGATATTCTTTATTAATTTCATGAATTCTTTCATCATCCACAAATGAAATTGAAATTTCAACTTCTCCTGATACACCCTCATACTCAAGAGCACACTCTATTAACCCTGTTAAATCAGATTGTTGTTCTTCTGTAACCTCTTTCGTTTCATCTATAAAATCAATTTCTAATTGAACCATTACCTCACCTTATCTTTCATCTGGATACTGTATTCTTGAATGGAAAGTACCTTTTAAAGTCTCACACAATGATTTCTCAACAATATGTAATTCTTTTAAGTTTAATTCACACATTGAAAATTGACCATCATTCAAACGATCATTAACGATTGAAGAAACTAATGCTTCGATTTTTTCCATATTCGGGTCTTTTAACGAACGCACTGCAGCTTCAACACTATCAGCAATTCCAACAATTGCAGATTCCTTCGAATGAGCTTTTGGTCCTGGGTATCGAAAATCAATTTCCTTTACATCAGGATTGTTTTCTTTTTCTTTATAATAAAAAAACTTTAATAAAGTTGTCCCATGATGCTCTGCTGCAATATCAATAATATCTTTTGGCAAATTATATTTTTTTAGTATTTTTACTCCATCACTTACATGCCTAATAATAATATCCTTACTTCGAATCGGTTTAATTCGATCATGTGGATTATGACCACCCATTTGATTCTCAATAAAGTATCCTGGATTATTCGTTTTGCCTATATCATGATAATATGCACCGACTCTTGCTAATAAACCATTCGCTCCAATTGCTTCACATGCACCTTCAGCCAAATTTGCAACCATGATACTATGATGATATGTTCCTGGGGCCTCTAGTAAAATTTTTCTTAATAAAGGATGATTAGGACTACCTAATTCAACCAGTTTAAATGAAGATACCATCCCAAAAGAATCCTCAACAAATGGTAAAATCCCCATTGTAATTACACTTGATAAAACTCCGGAAGTTAAGCCCATTAATAAATAAATTCCGATCTCAACTGAAGAATATTGACCATTTCGAATTAGAATTAACGAAAATAAAGTGGCAATATTAACAAGCGAAATTAAGAAACCAGCATGTAAAATCATTGAACGTTTATTTTTTACCTCATTTAAAAATAAAACAGCGATTGAACTAAACAAAATATATATTCCAGTCGAGTAATTAATCGCACCATTCACATCTTCATTAAACATCAGACTTCCACAAATGGAGAAAATAATCGACGACACCATTAAATATCGATTACCTAATAAAAACTTAATTAACAATGTTCCTATTGCAACTGGAGCTACATATACGAGACCAGAAAATTCAACCTTTTGAAACAAACTAACAATTTTCAAAATTAAAATCGTAAAAATAATGATCATGTAATATGCAACAATATAAACATTACCCTTTTCTTTTAACGTTTCAGTTTGCTTCACTACAAAATACATTAATACGCCAATTAATAAAATTAAGCCGATATACGGTTGAATTGATTGTTTACTTTGAATTAATCCGACTAATTTTAATTGATCATATTTTTCCTTCGTAATTGTTTCACCAGCTTTTACTAAAACTTGTCCTTGTAAAATATAAACACTATCTACACCTTCACTTTCGATGCGTCTTCTCTCTTTTGTCTCTTCTGCATCAAAAAAGTAGTTTGGAATAATAGCATATTCGCCAATTGAAATCATCGCATCTTTTAGTGAAGGATTCACACTAACGTATGATAATTCGTTTCTTAACTTACTACGCGAATCCTCAATTTGACTCGTTGTAATTTCTTCACTCATCACATTATTAATTGAAGTATTTAATGATGCTTTAGAAATATTTAACTGCTCTTCTGATGATCTTAATAAAGTACTATAGACACTGTCTTCAAAATTTTTACGAACATCGTCTGGTAATCGTTTCTTAACATCACTTATTTCTTTATCAAGAAGATCTTGTCCTTTTAATTTATCATCTTTTGCATTTTTAGTTTTTACTTCTGTTACAATATCAAAAATTGAATTTACTATGTCAATTCGGTTTTGCGTATAACCCTCTTCATATTTAAAAACGTCCTCTACTCTTGCTGAAGCTTCTTGACGCTTCTTATATGTAGCTGCTTTATCTTCAATCGTAATTGGTGAATAAATAGTGTCACTCGCGATTGCTAAAAGCTCAATATCGTATTTTACCGGTCTAACATGACTAATTAAAAGAAGAAAACTTGTTAAGCCTAATGCAATAATACATAGTAATATGACAAGAGTCTGATTCTTAAAACGTAGAATTAAAGCTTGCAAACTATTCATTGTTTCCCCTTTCTAGAAATGCACCTCATCATAAAAATACGAAATGACCCTATCATATTGTAGGGTCACAACGAATCATTCTTTTGCTAAATCATAAGCTTGAATAATCTTTTGTACTAATGGGTGACGAACTACATCGGTTTGTTCTAATATCGTCATACCGATCCCCTCAACACCCTTAAGTGTATGTTGAGCCGAAATTAAACCGGACTTTACTCCTTTAGGTAAATCAAGCTGAGAAGGATCACCCGTTATCACCATTTTAGAACCAAATCCTAAACGAGTCAAAAACATCTTCATTTGAGCCATTGTCGTATTTTGAGCTTCATCTAGAATGACAAAGGCATCTTCCAAAGTGCGTCCCCTCATATAGGCTAAAGGTGCAATTTCAATCGTCCCTCTTTCAATTAATCGAACAGTATGCTCTTGTCCTAAAACATCATGAAGCGCATCGTATAGCGGCCTTAAGTAAGGGTCAACTTTTTCTTTTAAATCACCCGGTAAAAACCCTAAACTTTCTCCAGCTTCCACAGCAGGTCTCGTTAAAATAATTTTACTAACTTTATTATTTTTCAATGCTTGAACAGCCATGACAACTGCAAGATATGTTTTACCTGTACCAGCAGGCCCAATTCCAAATACTAAATCATTTGATTGAATAGCACGAAGATAATGTCTCTGTCCAAAAGTTTTAACACGAATTGGCTTCCCTTTTGAATTCTTTATTATTTCCTCGTCATACAACCTAGCAAATGAAGATAGCCGTCCCTCTTTAGCCATCTGAATTGAGTATGTCACATCCCTGGATGTAATACTCACTCCATTTCGAATAACCTCTAAAAGAGCTTGGATGATTTGCTCAACAGTTTTCACATTCTCATCCGCACCTGAAACCTGTACAGATTGTCCACGTGACACAATTTTAACATCAAGCAAATTTTCAATAACTTCCAGATGTTTATCATTTGTACCAAATAAGGCAATTGCTTCGTTTGGATCCTCTAGTTGTTGATTAATCGTTAGTAGTTGTTCTGGCATTACTCAGTCCCCTTGAACAATAGTTTTCGTTTTAGTGATATCTTCTAAAACTTTATAATACATTCTTAAATTAACTTTACCATTGTCTATTGACTCGTGCAAAACTTTTTCTTGTAAAATCTTGGCATCCGGGCTCAACTTTTTCATTAATTCCTTCCGACCGATTTGCTTTCCAAGTTCAGCAGCTTGCTCTTTAGAGTATGACCTAACAAAACCATTACTTTCAAGAATTGTTTTTTTAGTGAAATATATCGGTAATTTCCATTTTAAAAATTTAAATTGATACGAACTACTTTCCTTTTCAAAAGATTTATATTTATTCTTTTCAAAACCCCAAAATTTTATTTTATTTTCTTTAGTACCAATATAGTACCTCGTTTTTCTCTCTCCAGTTAGCAAAGTAAAAGGAGTATCCAAAGGAACACTAATAATTTCCTCTCGCCAAACTTCTCCCATAATTTTACCAACAGCCGGGACTAAAATAGGGTGTTCCTCCGTTCCAAGGACCCCGGATACTAATACTTGACCTTTTTTAACAAAATCATTTTTCACTACCATTGGCTTCCCTTTTTCAACAAACATACTTGCAATAACCGCTTCTTCACTAGCAATAATATCTCGTGGTTTTAACGCTTTCTCTGGCTTTGGAAGATGCTTCTCAACTACTTCGAAATGGAAGGTAGTCCCCTTTAACTGCACACCTACCCAAGTCAACGAAGGGTTATCATCTTGTAATTTCTTCTGGATGGTTTGCATTTTTGGTATTGAAAATTGAGAAGCTCCCGTCTTTACACCCATTGCCGTTAAATCTTTCCGAAGCTTATACTCAATTTCAGGAGATGCACCTTTTATATCAACGCGCCAAACCATATTTGAAAGCAAAAATAAAACAACCAAAAATCCAACAATCCCAACGACAAAACCAAAATACTTCCAAGCTCGTCTTATTTCAAAAGGCAGCCCCTTCCGGCCAATAAAGAAAACCCTATACTCCTTTTTACGAGGAATATTCTTAATCCGTTTATAATCCTTTAACTCAATCGTAAAAGTAATAGAATTTGTTCCACTTTTTTTCACATCCCGTAAAGGAATCCCTTTACGCATACAATCATTTAAAAAACGTTCTGGTCCAAGCCCCATTACTTTCACTTGAACCATCCCTGTTAAATTTGAAGTCCATTCGTTTTTCATCCTAATCCCCCATGTTCATTAGACTGATCATGGTGTATGTTCTAGATGCTATTCATTAATAAAATACACATGCTCAATTTCGCCTTCCAACAAAATCTCCTCAGGCAACATTGTCTTCAGCACAAAATCCTTCCCCTTAATCAATAACTGCCCTTGTTTCATTAACAAACGCAATTCATTATCCGTATAAACAAGTAAACCTCTATGATTTTCAATATAAATATGTAGTTGACCTAACATCGTAATACGTGGCAATTCCAAAAGAACATCTGGTGGTAAGTCCATCTTACTTGACATCCATGTTTTTAAACTATGCGCTAATCTTTTCAAGATAGACTCCTCCCCCTTTCATATCATATTTATGATGAATTTTAAGAAGGTATGATACAAATTGAAAAAGGAAATAGGAAATATAAGACGCATAAAATTTAGTTATTGAAATATTGAGGTGTATTGGTATGGGATTATTTAAGGGTTCTGGGATTAAGTCTTGATGGGTGGTGTTATGTGTGCCTTATTCAAAGAATGAGGTGAATAGGCTATCTAGAGAGTAGTGGGGGGCTTTTTTTGAGATGGGGGTGTGAACCCGCCGTTGGTAAGCGCGTGAACTTGTAGTAGGTGTTCTTTTTCTGTGATGGAAGAGTGCTCTCAGTTGGTAAGCGCAGGAACTTTTAGTGCGGTGCTCTTTTTCTGTGATGGAAGTCCGCTCTCTGTTTCTAAGCGCGGGAATTCGTAGTGTGGAACTCTTTTTCGGAGTGGGAACCTGGAATATGGTGTAAAAACTAACCCCTGGTTTGATCTTTTTTAATGGAAACAAGCAAATTTTTAGTGTTTTTGAATTAGTTTCGAAAAAATTTAAAATAATTACGCGATATAATGGCTGCTAACTTTACGATTCCTGGTCTTTATTTGCGATTCCCAGAATTTCTTTGCGTCACCTAATTAATTAAACAAAAAAAAATAAACGTCTAAAATAGACGTTTATTTTAACAGACTTGCTACAGCCTTATTCACAGAAGAGCCATCAGCTTGTCCTTTTACTTTAGGCATAACTGCACTCATTACTTTCCCCATGTCAGCTTTTGATGTAGCACCGACTTCTGAAATTGTAACGCGTACAATTTCAAGAAGTTCGTCTTCAGATAATTGTTGAGGCAAGTATTCTTCTAGAATCAGTAACTCTTGCTTTAATTTATCCACAAGGTCTTGACGACCAGCTTTTTCGAATTCCAGGAGGGAGTCTTTACGTTGTTTCACTTCACGAGTTAAAATTGTTAACTCTTGATCAGCTGACAATGTTACATTATTCCCTAAGTTAATTACTTCATTTTGCAATGATGCTTTCACCATTCGGATAACGGATAACTTGTCTTTATTTTTTTCCTTCATCGCTTGTTTCATATCTGAATTCAAACGTTCGAGAAGACTCATAGTAACACCCTCTCTTAGAATTTACGTTTTCTCGCTGCCTCTGATTTTTTCTTACGTTTTACACTTGGCTTTTCATAAAATTCGCGTTTTCTTGCTTCTTGAAGCGTACCAGTTTTAGAAACTGAACGTTTAAAACGACGAAGAGCATCTTCTAAAGATTCGTTTTTACGAACGACTGTTTTAGACATCTTACTTTTCCCTCCCTCCAAGCTACCACTTACAATCAATAAAACACTGCAAAAAAGAACACTTTTCTACATGTCTTTTACGATTATAATACATAAACTATTGATAGGTCAACAGGTAAATGTCAAGTTTGAAACTTAACACTCTTTTGCCATAAAAAGAATCAATAGCCTTCAGTTGCCACATTTCCTTGGACAATCGTTATTCCGTTACTCGTTCCAATTCGAGTTGCTCCTGCTTTAACCATTTCATTTACGCTTGCAAGATCGCGTACCCCTCCGGATGCTTTCACTCCGATATCAGGACCAACTGTTTTTCGCATTAATGCAACGTCTTCTACAGTTGCTCCACCAGTTGAAAATCCAGTTGAAGTTTTCACAAAATCTGCTCCTGCTTTAACAGAAAGCTTTGATGCCATTTCTTTTTCTTCGTTTGTTAAAAGACTTGTTTCAATAATTACTTTTACTAAAGCTTTACCCTTTGCGGCATTTACAACAGCTGCTATATCTTGTTCTACAGTGTCATAATCTTTATCTTTTAAGGCACCGATATTGATTACCATATCAACTTCCTGTGCTCCATTTTCAATTGCATTTTTCGTTTCAAACCCTTTTGTTTCTTTTGTATTAGCCCCTAAAGGGAATCCAATTACAGTACAAACTAAAACTTCTGTACCTTTTAACAAACTTGCACAAAGACTAACCCAAGTTGGATTCACACAAACCGAAGCAAAATTATGTTCCTTTGCTTCTTGACATAATTTTTCAATTTGAGCTTTAGTTGTTTCTGGTTTTAAAACTGTATGGTCAATCAATTTATTGATATTAGTTGTCATGTTGTAGTGCTCCTAACTAAAGTTTTTTCAAATTTTCCCCTTCAAAAGAAGACACTGAAATATCAGCATTATTTAGTATCTGTCATTTAAATAGTAAATATGTGAAAATGAGCTAATCAATAAAAGAAAAAAATTCAGATTGATGCATCCGAATTTTTTTTGAATGTAATATGATTTTCTTTTACTTTTAACATCATAAAAAATGAAATTGTTATAAATAAGCAACCATAAAGGAACATATACTTAAATCCAATTAAATCCATAATCCCACCTAGTAATGGTGGAGAGATGATATTGGAAATTGAAGAAAATAAGTAATATAGTCCCGTATACGTTCCTATAAATCCAATTGGTGCCATTTCAGTTAAAAAAGGATATGAATTAATATTTACTAATGCCCACAAGCATCCCATTACTAAAAAAACGATTCGAATTGTAAACAAATCCTTTAAGAAGAATAAAAAAATAAAACCAATCATAATGCCAAATATACCTATTAATATGCTACGTTTTTTGCCGATTTTTGTTCCGATGAATCCAGCTGGAATTGCAAAAAGTAAAAATGCTAATGAGATAAATGCAAATGAAAACGCAGCTGCACTTACTTTAACCCCCAAATAAACTTCTCCGTATCGCGTAAAAAAAGTTTCAATTCCATTAAAGCCAGTAAACCAACTTAGAATAGCTAATAATAAAAATAAAGCACTTTTATTTTGAATAGCAGAACGAAAACCTTCTTTTAATTTTACCTTTTCTTCAGCCACTTCATAATTTAAAACATCTCTTTTTTCTCTTATAAAATAAAAGAGAATTAAAAAGCTGACTAACATAAATGTCCCTGCTAAATAAAAAGGAAATCCTTTATTTTTATCCCACAAAATTGATCCAATAAAAAAAGCAATTAACGCACCAATTCCACCCATGAAATTAATGACACTATTTGCCTTACTACGTTGTTCAAGTCTTGTTAAATCAGGCATAAGTGCAATAACAGGTGAACGAAAAATACTCATACTTAAATTCATAAATAGAATAAAGAAGATTAACATGAAAAGCGTTTGATGAAAAGGAATTAAAAAAGTAAACAATGCTGCAAGAGGCATACCGACTATTAAAAATGGCATTCTTCTACCAAATCTTGTGTCTAGACGATCACTATACATCCCTACGGCTGGTTGTAAAAATAGTGCAAAATAATTATCAAAAGTCATGATAAATCCAATTAATGCAGACGACTTTATATAATCACTTAAAAGTTTTGGCATAAACGCATTATAAACTGACCAAGTAAGACTAATCGCAAAAAAACCAAATCCGAGCAACATTATTTTTTTGTAATTAAGTTTATCCATAGAAAATTCTCGTTACCATTATCTCTATATTTTTATTTTTCGTTCGAATCAATGACACAATTATCCCCCCTTATTTTCAGTATAGTTATTGAAATGTTCAAATATTTGCCCTTTTTTTAAAATTAATAAAAAATTAACACTGATTAAAATGGAAAAATGCACAGTAGAAATTACTGTGCATTTTAGATAAATATTTAATTTTACATTCTTTCCTCTAAAGTTTTCGCAGTATTACTTGTATCAACTTCTTTTTCATCTTTCAATGTACCAAAAATCCCATCAAATATTGGCGTAGATACACCATACCAATAGTTTTCATTTTTAAAGTGATGTAATATATGAAGTTTTTTTATATTTCGTCCTAATTTTGTTTTTGGCTTAATTGGTCGATGGGCAACGTAGTGCTTCCACTCATACACAAGCAACATAAAAATTAATCCTGAACCAAATGCTAAAGTTTGAATTGTATCTCTTGTAATTAAAAAGTAAATAATACAAAGTGTTCCAAGGTTCGGAATGCTATACCATATTGGTAAAAAAAGTAATTTCAAATCATCTGGATAAGTGTGATGATCATAATGAATTCGCTTCATAAATTTAAGAAATAGTTTATTTTTTGGTGCCTTTATGTGAAAAAAGAAGCGATGAGTTACATATTCACTAAACATAAAAAAGACTAAACCTAAAATAAAAATTAAAACAGTAAGCCAAGAAAAGTGAAAGCCTATACTATAAATTAATCCAATTAAAAAAAGTACCCCCATCACGATGATATCGAAATGAAGAAAAAAGTCTCGATAAAGTCCCTTCATATTCTATCCCCCTTTATTAACTACTTAACAATTGTAATATCAAATTTATATTTCAATATTATTTATGAAATTCCTTTTTGGAAATACTAATTTTGAATAAAGCAATTGTCTGAGAAGATAATAAAAAAGATAATCAATATTGAAAAGGGAGATATTTATGGAAAAAAGGAGATATTACGTATCAGTTCAAGCAAAAACAATTGTTCCAAATCAAGGTGATGCTGCATATGAGTTAGAGATCGACGGAACGATTGATGATAAACACAGACTCGAAAGAATTTTTCATCAAATTGACAATTACGATGAAGCTGCAGGGATACAAACTGCATTCATCATTCCAATTACAAACTGGAGCCAAGAAAACAATGATGGATACGACTATTTTTTAAAACAAGCGTATGAATTAATATATGAATTAGGAACAGAAGAAACTCGCGAACATATTCGCGAGATGAAAATTTTAAAATAAGCATGATGAATTTTATTAAAATAGTAATAAAAAAGAAAGCTTAAATGAGCTTTCTTTTTTTAAACATCAATAACCTTTGTTTTAGCAATTCGATCATGTAACGTTTTTCTTTCTAAAGTAAATATAAAAAATGGATCGATAAATGCAACAATACCTACAATAAATGTAAGATATTTTATTTTTACATATCCTAAAAATGAATAAATTGTTCTTACAAACATCGTACCCAAATTTACTTCTTGATTGTCTTCTTTTACTACTGCAATTTTTAACCAACGTTTTCCAATTGTTTGTCCTTTCCAAACATATGTTGGGATCAAAATATAGAATATAACAACACAAAGAATTGATATAATAGAATTCCCTACGCCTAATTTTTCTACCTTATTTAGATCAGTAAATGTTGAGAATTTAGCTATCCCTGTAATTAATAAAAAAACAAACCGGAAAAGAGCACTAATAAAAATATCGACTAATATTGCTAACAATCGACTTGATCTGCTTGCTAATGGTTCCAAAATATTCCACTCCTATAATTTCAGATGTAATAAATTATACTGAATGTTTTTCAATTTTTATAGATTGAATTCTCATTAAATACAATAAAAAAAGCCTGAAAAAATAACTTTTTTAAAGTATTTTATCAGGCCAATAATACGATTAGGCTTTTTTATGTAGACAATTATACTCCAGGGGCATCAAGAAGAGTCCAAGTAACAACAGCTTCATGATTTCCAACTGTAGCGGAGCCACCTGGAATTGTTAATGTAACATTATTGTTTTCTGCGCCATCATTTACATCTGGATTTGGACCTAACCATGTTGTAACCCAAGTTCCAAGACCAGTACCGGCTGCAGCAGTGACTACTGTCGCTGCAGTTGATCCATCTGTATTAAGAGTGATTGTTTGAGCAGGATTTGGAGCAGCTCCATCACCTGGTGAGACAGCTGTCCCATTCTTAAACGTAAGAACTGCACCAGGTAATGTGTCACTTGAACCACTTTTAAATTGACTAGCTTTTGCTGTTACTTTCCAACCGTTACCAGTTCCTCTCCTATCCGAAACTTGGATAAATGGCTTTTTAGATTTAGATGAATAAGTCATTGCACTACCAGAAATCTCTTTTGATCCAAATTGAACTGAAGAAACATAGTCTAAAGTTAATGAACCTGTCTCACCAGTTGGTGGATCAGTAGGATCAGTTGGACCAATTGGATCAAGCGGATTTGTTGGATCAGTTGGATCTACTGGTGTAACCGGACCAGAACCTGGAGTAAAACTAACGCCAGCTTTTGATTCTGCTTGAGAGGTAACAGCCGCAAAAGTTGTGTTTGTTGCCCCTATAAAAGATGCACTTACTAATCCAACCGCTACAATTTTTGATACTTTCATTTAATCAAAACCCCTTAAAATAAATTCTTCAAATGATGTTTTTTAATAAATGTTCTAAATCTGACTTGAAGTTAGTGCCAATTATAGTAAAGAAAAAATCAAATGTCTGTGAAATAATTGTGAAAACATTAACTAAAATTTTACCTTTAATTTTACAAATATCCGTAAAATTAGAAAATTAACATAGTAATAAATGATTTTTTTGTGAAAATAATCTTAAACAACTAATTTCAAATGAATGATATTTTAATTATCAATCCAAATTTTACACAAAAAAAAGAAGTCCACTTATATATAAGTAAACTCCTGAGCTAAACTTTTATTTAAAAAATTACTAAAATCTTTAATTCTTTCCTGTTCTCAACCCTTGCCTTTAATTTTTATCTCCCATTCAATACCTGTATCAATTCCGTATTCATCTGTAAAAGACCCTTGATTTACTGCAACTGCCATTTGATCAAGGCTGTTTGCATATAGAATTGGTTCACCAATTGCCACGTCTGCAAATGATTTTCCATATTTAACTTCTTGTTTGTATACTTTTCTTCCTTGATGAGTAATGAATACTTCAACTGAGTCTCCATGTGTAATGCCTAGTTTTAAAAAGTCTGTTCGACCAATATTTGTCCAAATGCTACCATATCGAACATCAAGTATGTCAATCGTTCCAGTTATCGAATTGTTTTCGCTATGGCATTCTTTTATTGGTAATTGTATGTATGAATTTGGATCCACTTCTGGTCCTATATTTTCGAAATCAATTTTCCCAGAAGCCAATCTTGCACCTGTAAAGGCAAATATATCTCTACCATGGAAAGTATAGGATTCGCTTGAATTTGGTAGTCTATTAATTTCTTCATCAATGACTCTTAATTGACTAAAACCATATACTTTGCCAATGTGAGTTAATGTTCCATTGTCAGGTGTTATAATAAAGTGATTCGTGTTTGTTCGAGCAACTATACTTCTGCGATCTGAACCTACACCTGGATCTACCACTGAAACGAAAACCGTTCCAATCGGCCAGTAATTCATTGCTTGCACAAGTCGATAAGAAGCTTCCCAAATATTGTATTGGGGTATATCATGGGTCAGGTCGTAAATTTTAATATCATCATCTACGCTACAAGAAACACCATACATAGCGCTAACTGCTCCATCTAATAATCCAAAATCTGACTGAAACACTAATGCATTCCCCATCTAAACACTCCTATTATTTGAATATTTAAAATTAAATATAAATTCAATCTATTTTTTAGTCAATCATATTATTCTAAATTTTATTTAATTTATCATGATTGAATTGTAGAAAGTGGCAAATTCCATTTCTTTTATAACTGATGTGGTATAAATACGAGTTGTCTCATATTATTTCAAAAATAAAAAAAGATATAGTTTTTAGATACTATATCTTTTAATAGTCTCACATATTTTATACGTTCTTTTATATTTACATTATTAAAATAGTAGTAAAAAAATTATTTTGGAGTGAAGATTTGAATTAATTCAGCACAACTTATTTTCCTTAGAAGGTCGAAAGTTGCCCAGCTGCAAACTCGATCCTCCCAAGCTACTAAGCATTTATTGTCTTTAGTTTCCATAACCGTTCCCACAGCACCATCTAAGCTAAACATAACATAGTTGCCTATCGAGAACATCTTATCACCCCAATCTAAAGATAATTCCGTGCCCACCTTTCGGATATTCCCATTTAATGTTCTGATGAGGACAGCCTATTCTACAGCTTCCACATTCATGACAACCTTCGTATCCAACATGCATTCGAATGTTTTCCCACTTGTAAACTTCCGCTGGACAGAAAATCGTGCAGATTTTATCAGGACATTTTGTCATACAAATATCGGAATCCAATACAGTTAAGTGCGATTTTGTATCAGCATTAAAACGAACGAGATATTGTTTTTCTTCGATAGTACTTTCTTTTTTTGTCTCACTCATTTATTTCATCACCTTCCATGCTTTATATACGTCTTTCGCTAGCTTAAACTTAGCTTTTGCTCCTCCTAAATTACTCATAATATTCTTTTGCTTTTCCCATTTAGACTTGCCATCTACTGTAAACATTTGGCTTGCTGATTTATTTAATAGTGGAATATATTGCTCGAAATATTGAGGGAATTTTTCAAAATGATGAGTTGCATCCTTATATTTCTTCAAATCCTGCCCAACGAAACTAGCTAGTAATTTATCAGCATATGATTTTAATACTACATCAGAATAATTATCAAGTGCTTTAGCTTCGACAATCGTCTCTGCTGCTAATCTTCCAGAAGTCATTGCCATATTTGAACCTTCACGATGAATTGCGTTAACTAACTGCGCTGCATCACCAATTACCAATACTCCATTTCCTACTAATTTAGGAATAGATTTATAACCACCTTCAGGAATTAAATGTGCTAGATATTCTTGAGGCTCACTTCCTTGAATATATGGTCTAATCATTGGGTGATTCTTTACATATTCAAGTAAGTCATATGGTTTTATTTTCTGCTCAATCATCCCTGATAATAATGTACCGACACCAATGCTTAGCGAGTCTTTATTTGTATATAAAAATCCTGTTCCGACGATCCCTTTTGTCGCATCTCCAAAAAGCTCGATTGCGACCCCTTGATTTCCTTCTAGTCCAAACCGATCTTGAATAATTTTACTGTCTAGTTTTAAAATTTCCATCGTTGCTAATGCTACTTCATCTGGTCTCCATTCTTTATGGAAGCCTAATGATTTTCCTAAAAGTGAATTTACCCCATCAGCAAGAACAACAACATCTGCATATAAATCACCATCTGGACGATCTGTTCTTACCCCAATTACTACATCATTTTCGACGATACACTCTAGTACAACCGTTTCATTGATTAATAGTGCACCTTGTTCTACTGCTTTTTGAGCGAACCATTGATCAAACTTCGAGCGAAGAACAGTAAAGTTATTGAAAGGTTCTTCAGCAAACTCAAGCCCTTTATACCCAAATGTTGTAGCTGATTGTTTATCGAGCATCATAACCCGTTGTTCAACAATAACACGTTCAATTGGAGCATCCTTCCAAAACTCAGGTATAACGTCCTCCATCATTTTTCGATATAAGACGCCACCCATAACATTTTTTGAACCGGGATATTCCCCTCTTTCAATAAGGACAACACTAACACCTTTTTTGGCGAGCTCGTATGCACATGATATACCTGCTGGGCCTGCTCCAACGACAATTACATCAAATTTTTCCGGCATGATCGTGATTTTCCTCCTTTAAAGATAAACTTTCTTGGAATTGGTTAATTAGCATTGGTACAATTTCAAATGCGTCTCCTACGATGCCGTAATGACAAGATTGAAAAATTGCCGCATTCGGATCCTTATTTATCGCAATAATAAGGCCTGAATTTTGCATTCCAACAATATGTTGAATTGCGCCAGATATCCCTATAGCAAAATAAATTTTAGGTGTCACGGTCACACCCGTCTGACCGACTTGATGATGATGTTCAACCCAGCCAGCTTCTACAACATCACGACTAGCTCCAACAGCTGCGCCAATTGTTTCAGCAAATAGATTGATTAGCTGAAAACCTTCCTTACTTCCCAGCCCTTTACCGCCTGCCACGATAATATCCGCTTCATCAATTCGAACCTTTTTAGTTGTTGCACGTACAATTTCTAATACTTTTGTACGAATATCTTCTTCTTTTAAATCAATTTCCTCTTCAATTACAACCCCTTCAGCACCAGGAGTAGGGGTGAGCGCTTTCATAACCTTTGGACGAACTGTAGCCATTTGTGGTCTATATTTCTTACAAAGAATTGTTGCCATAATATTCCCACCAAAAGCTGGTCGACTAGCTAGCAAAAGCCCAGTATCTTCTTCAACATCTAATACAGTCGTATCCGCCGTTAAGCCAGTAGGTAAATCAGTAGCTACAGCGCTTGCCAAATCTTTTCCTTTTGAAGTTGCACCGTATAGTAAAATTTCAGGCTTATATTTATTAGAGCATTCAAGTACTGCTTTCATAAAAGATTCTGTACGATAATCTTTAAAAATTGGATCATCATATACGTAAACGATGTCAGCACCATATTCAAATAACGTAGGGGCCAACGATTTCACATTCTCACCAATTAATAATCCTGCTAGTTCACATCCACGCTTTTCTGCTAATTCTTTACCAGCACCGAGAAGTTCTAGCGATACCGGTGCTATGACTTTTTCGTTTTCTTCAATAAATACCCAAATACCTTTGTACTCTGAGAAATCCACTTATACCCCTCCTTTCACTTCAAATAATGCTTTCTTCTCATTTAAAATTTTCATCAGTTCATTTACTTTCTCTAGTGATGTTCCTTCAAAAATCGTTCCACCTTTGGCCTTTGGCGGAGCCCAAACTTTTGATACAATTGTCGGTGAACCTTTTAACCCTAATTGTTTAATATCAATATTCTCTAAATCCTTAACAGCCCAAATCGTTGGATTATACCTTGCAGCTTTAATTAAATTTGGAAGCGGTGAATATGGAACTTCATTTATTTCCTTTTCAACCGCGAATAAACAAGGTATTGTCGTCTTTATCACTTCATGTCCATCTTCAATTTTCCGATGAACAATTGCATATCCATCATCTTTATTTATTTCTTGAACCTTTTTAACAGAAGTTAACGGTGGAATATCTAAACGACGTGCAATACCTGGTCCAACTTGTCCAGTATCACCGTCAATTGTCATCTTTCCACATATAATTAAATCAACCGCTTGAATTTGTCCTATTTTCTCAATTGCTTTTGTCAACGCATAGCTTGTCGCTAAAGTATCAGCTCCTGCAAATGCACGATCTGAAATCATATATCCTTCATCTGCACCAATTTCGATACATTTTCGAATTGCCTTTACTGCTGGCGGTGGCCCCATCGTAATGACTGATACCTTTCCTCCATATTTATTTTTAATTCGAACAGCTTCCTCAACTGCATGAGCATCATATGGATTTAAAATCGCAGGCGCACTTGCACGATCCATCGTATTTGTTTTCGGATTCATCTTAATGATTTTCGTATCAGGAACTTGTTTAATACAAACCACAATATGTAACACTTTTTCACTCCCCTTTTTATTCCCCTCACCCAAAGTTAGTAAATGTACATGTTGTTCAAATATATTATTTTTAATGAAAAAATATGATAGAAATAAACGAAAAAAAGAGACATCCTCAAACAGATAAACTGTTGAAAATGTCTCTTTCTTTTCTTAACCAACTAATAATTGAATTGTTATGCCTGAAGGATCCTTCGTAAATGTAGTTCCATCTTCTACAAATACTGTCGCTCCCATATCTTTTAATCGATTTACAATTTTTAATTTTTCTTCTTCACTTGGATATAACAAAGTAAAATTCTTTAATCCTGCACTACTCTCACTTGCTGCAGAACCCCCTGCACTATGCCATGTATTTAATCCGATATGATGATGATAACGACCTGTAGAGATAAATAATGCCTGTGCACCGTACTTCGTCACAACATCAAATCCAAGTCCCTCGCAATAAAACTTCTCCGTACTAGCCAAATCAGAAACTTGTAAATGGATATGTCCCATAATCGTTCCTTTAGGTAATCCAGTAAAAGATTCATTCTCAGCTAGAGCTAATAATCCCTCTACATCTAATCGTTTACTATCCATCACAACATACTCATTATGCCATTGCCAATTCTCAGATGGACGATCTACATAAATCTCAATACCATTCATATCTGGATCCGCTAAATAAATCGCTTCACTAACTAAATGATCCGAACCACCTTGAAGCGGATTTCTAGTTTCAATTAAATGCCTTAGCACGATTCCTAAATCTTTTCTAGTTGGTACTAATAACGCTAAATGGTACAAACCAGTATTTCGCTCATCTCTAGGTGTAAGATTATCTGGCTGATCTAATTTAATTAAAACATTTACCCCATCAGCTGTTAAACTAGCTGTTGTTGTTGAATGCTCCAATACTTTTAAACCAATAACCTCTTGATAAAACGCTAACGAACGCTCTAAACTTGCAACTTTCAATCCAACCGTTGGAGCATAAACTTGTGGCTTTTCATGAAAATTCATTTTAATTTACCTCCTCTTGAAAATAGAACAATTAATGTTAACACTAACAGAATAAATGGAGCCATTGCAACACTCACGCCTTGACCTGCATGTAAATGAGTAAATACCGCACCTACCATAATAATGACTAATCCAATTGAAGCAAGCTTACCTACAAACGTCTTCCAATAACCAACTAATAAACCAATCGCACCTAGCACCTCAAACGAACCAATCGTATACATCATACCCTTTGAATAACCGTAAACCTCTTTAAAATCTTGCAACATCTGGGCATTACCACTCAGTTTTACAAACCCAGACATTAAGAATGCAATAATTAAAACTCCTTGAATAATTCTAGTGAACCATTTCATGTAAATTCTCTCCCTTTATTTGATATTATTGTTTTACTGAACTTAATTTGAGTGCAGTTAAGTATAAAATTGACTATTGAACTTATTGTGAGAACAGTATAGATTATAGTTTTTTACTGAACTTGATTTAGGAACAGTATGGATTAAAGCTGATTAGTTTATTGATTTAATAGAGTTCAGATTAAATCTGATTACTTTATTAAAGAACGGTGCAGATAAAAAAAGTGTAATAAAATCAAGTGGTTACTTTTTGTAAGTAATTAACTTAATGTTAGTATATTCTATAACTGTTCTCATATCAAGTGCATTTTTGATTTTTCATTGGATTAGTATAAATTATTGTTGAAAGAGGCCTATTTAAGAGGATTTAGGTCGATTACCCCATATAATTTGCGATCACAAAACCCCACAAAAAAATAAAAATATCGTACATCCAAATGTACGATATTTTCAAAGTGATTCGATTGTTTTATGACTGGCACGTCTTACAAAATCGGCTAAAGTATAGTTACATAAAAAACCAAGTAAGTGTTCTTCTGCTTCAATTGCAAAGTCTGAAAATACATTGTTCATTACACGTCCGCTAGTACAGTCAGAAGTGGATTCGATTAGTGCAGTTGATAGAGGTTCTGTCATTTGTAGGGCAATATAGACTTGTTTTAAGGTAATTTCCTCAGGTGACTTGGCTAATAAGTAGCCACCGTCTCGTCCTTCTCTTGCTTCTACTATTTTTTCTTTTACGAGAGGAGCCATGATTCTTCTCATAAAAGAAACACCTGATCTAATATGTTTTGCGATTGCTTTACTTGGTGTAACCCCTTCTGTTGTTGCTAGTAAAACTAATGCCTGAATAGCAAATCCGAACCACTTAGGTGTGACGGAATTTTTACAACTTGACATATTAATCACCATCCAGTGACATTATTATCTCCCGTTTTTGTATCCCTTGCAAGTATATAGTAGTTTCATTCTTATATAAATACTAGGAAATAACAGTTTTGTTGGATGGAAGTAGTAGTTTAAACTCGGCAATTAGCAAGCCTTTGCATCTAAAATTCTTCACTGGTGCTAATATAAAAATGTACAAAAAAAAAAGGATAGAAAGTTTTCTTTCCATCCTTACTTTTTATTTAACGAGCATATCCGCCTAGGCTTTGTTCTGCCATTTGAACTAGACGCTTAGTAATTTCGCCACCAACTGAACCGTTAGCGCGTGAAGTTGTGTCTGGTCCTAAGTGCACTCCAAATTCAGAAGCTATTTCGAACTTCATTTGCTCAATTGCTGAATTTGCATTTGGTGAAGCATATTGATTTGAAGATCTTCTGTTTGCCATGTTGTTGACTCCTTTGTCTTTTGGATGCTCTGATTGTTTATCAGATTAAAGATAGTATGATTCTTAAAAATTATTCTATACATTTATTTACAAATTTTTTTCTTTTTTCCAAAAGTACTTTATGTTCCCAAAAGTAGGTTTTATTGTATAAATATTTTCAAGTTCAAAAACTTGTATTATGTCCTTAGATTTTCTATAATCTTAGCATACTGTATATAATTCAAACACAGTTTTTCTAGTATAAAAAGTCTCGATATTTCCATATATTAAATAATGTTTTTTAGGAGGAAAATTTTATGATGAATAATCGTTTCCAAGATAAAGTTGCTAAGAAATTAAATGAAATACCTTTATCTGTGTTAGACTTAGCTCCTGTTGTTGAAGGAAGCACTCCTGCTGATGCTTTTAAAAATAGCCTTGATTTAGCACAGCATGCTGAAAAATGGGGATATCACCGTTACTGGTTTGCTGAACATCATAATATGCCAGCTGTTGCAAGTTCAGCAACTTCAGTTGTGATTGGACATATCGCAAGTGGGACATCAACTATTCGAGTTGGTTCTGGAGGAATCATGCTACCAAATCATGCTCCTTTAGTTATAGCTGAACAGTTTGGTACATTAGAATCATTACATCCAGGTCGAATAGATCTTGGATTAGGTCGTGCTCCTGGTAGTGATATGTCAACGACTAGGGCATTACGTAGAGATTTACGTAGTCATGAGGACTTCCCTGCTCAATTAGAAGAATTACAAAACTACTTCAATCCTCCTGGTGGATTAGGAAGTTTAACAGTTCAAGCTGTGCCCGGTGAAGGATTAAATATACCAATTTGGCTTCTAGGATCAAGCGGTTTTAGTGCTCAACTAGCTGCTGAATTAGGTTTACCATTTGCTTTTGCAGCGCACTTTGCGCCAGACTACACAGTTCAAGCTATGCAAATGTATCATAATAACTTTAAACCATCTGAATTTTTAGATGAACCATATGCAATGATCGGATTAAATGTAGTTGTTGCTGATACAGATAAAGAAGCAAAAAAACTTTTCACAACACAACAACAATCATTTTTAAATTTAGTTCGCGGTGGTAAACCAGCATTATTAAAACCGCCAGTTGACGATATGGAAGAGATTTGGAGTCCGTATGAAAAACAAACTTTAGAAAATCAAATGAGACTGTCTGCGATTGGAACGGTTGATACTGTAACCGAAAAGCTACAAGCAATTTTAAACATGACAAAAGCTGATGAAATCATGGTAAACGCTACTGTTTTCGATCATAATGCGCGTTTAAATTCTTATGAGTTGTTAAGCAAAGTTTCAAATCAATCATAAAAAAGGAGAGCACACTGCTCTCCTTTTTGTTCGTTATGAGATACCCTATTCCTGCTCTTTTAATGCCTCTTGTTCCACTCGTTGTAAAAATTCATGAACAGCTTTTAAATTATTTCCCTTTGGATTAGCAAGTTTTAACATTGCTCGTCCCATAAAATTAACCCCGGTATTCGTACCTTCATAAGTAAATTTCGTGTGTGTGTCGTCAATTTTTTCTAGAATAAACGTCAAATTCGATTCAAATGCATTCGCTAAAACGAACTGAATCTGCTTTTTCTTATATGTTTCTGTATCCTCATATGATAAAGTTTCAACGATATAGCTTTCTACACGTTTACCTTCACGATAACTCTGATGATGCTTTGCCCCTACTTCATTCTCGTTCTTATCGATTAAATTATGCTCATCAACTTTTGGCATTATTTTCTTAATATTTTTATCTAAAAATAAACTCCACACTTTCTCGATATTTGTATCAATCATAATGTCTTCTTTCCATTGAATCATTTCAATTCTCCCTCCTGATGCAGTAAATTCATCTATTTTATTTTTCTTCAATTCTATTTTAATTTTTTTCGTTTAATATTCAATAACTAGTATACCGAATTTTGTTTACAATACACAAAAATAGCCCTCCCATTTAATGAGAAGACTCCGATTTTACCTCAAGCTCTTGCGATATTTATATTGGTTCCATTGAAAATGAATATAGCATCCGACGCAAAATCCGTTGATTGCAATAAACGATGCCAATGCGACCATTATTGAAAACACATAAAACAATACGTTCCAACCAAGTAATGCTCCGATCAATGAAAGTGACAAACATGAGACTGCAATTGTTTGATTAAAATTTTGTTGAACTTTATCCTCTTGCGGGTAGCTTGATGGTTGCTTTTTTAAAAATTGTTTCGCAAACTTTATGATTGGATGATAATCAAAGAGTAAACCACTAACGCCACTAATCAAAGGAATAAGTAATAGCCAGTACTGGCCCGTGATCCAAGTTAAAATAACAGAAATAAAGATCGTCCATTGATTTGTACGAACTAAAGGTAATGGGATTGTATTTAATTTTGGAGTAGACATACCAAAAACCAACCTTTCGTATCGGATTAATTAAGTATAATCATAATATGATTCGAAAGACAATACAATCCATAAAATTTTAAAAAAATAAAAAAACGATCTTTTTGATCGTTTCAGTGTGTAGACAAAATAAAAAAACTTGATTTTCAGACTGTTTGCAAGCGTTTGTCTTTCGAGGCGCGAAGACTGCTGAGGAGCGGAGTTACCCTCAAACGGTAATGAGCACCGCAGACAGTCGAAGCAACGAAGAAAGCGAGCGTTTGTCAACAGTCTGAAACGATCTTTTTGATCGTTTTTTTAATTAATCGGTGCACCATATTGAACAGGATACAAACTTCCTTTAAAAGCAAAGGAAATATTCCCTGTTTCTTCTGATACAACTAAAGCAAGTGCATCGCTTTGCTCGGATATTCCAATTGCAGCTCGATGCCTTGTTCCAAGTTTTTTGTTATCATATGTTGTTTTAGAAAGTGGGAGCACATTACCCGCAGAAATGATCATATTATTGTCAATGAGTACAGCTCCGTCATGTAATGGGCTACCTGGATAAAAAATTGATTCTAATAAGGCCGGGGATAAATTTGCACCGACGTGAATCCCTGAACTCATTAATTCTTCAAGAGAGTCATCTCTTTTTACAACAATCAATCCACCATGCTTACGTTTGGATAGGTTTTGTACGGAAATTGTCAGTTCTTCAAAGATATCCGTATAAGGTGAAAGATAGGAATTTAAATAAAATGATGCAGCATCCATTTGTAAATTATTAAAAACGCGATGTATATTCTCAAATTCAGTTAAAATGCCGCATCCTTTATTTTCAATTCTGCCAATCATACCTTCTATTCTTGTATTAAGCTGAGTTAATGTTTGAGTTATATTTTTCCTTATAATAGGATTTAATTGAGACTCGAATTCTTCCATTTCAATTATTCATCTCGCTTTCAAACCGATTACCTCCACTTAAGTTTCCCAAAGCACTTTATGTTATACCAGTCATTACCATGAGTAATTTATGTACAATCAAATTGATTATCTTGCTGCCCAAGCTTCGACTTCAATTTTAATGTTTGGATTTACTAAAGATGATACATAGGCATATGTTGTTGCAGGCGGGTTACCTGCGTGAAACTGACCCCAACAGTCTAAAAAGAATTGGCGATTGATATTCTCTGTTAGCCAAAAATTAATTTTAAAGATGTTGTTTAAATCGATTTTTTCACTTTCAAGTATCCTTTTAATATTTTCAAGCGCATTCGCGAATTGGCTTTCGATATCCTTTGGTAAATTTCCATTTTTGTCGTTCCCCACTTGTCCTGATAATACAACAAGTTCTGCATTTCTTGGGACGATTGTTATATGACTATATTGTCCAAGTGGTGCAGCTACTGCTTCAGGGTTTACTTTTTTGATTTCCACTTTTTCTCCTCCTTTTTTTCTGTCAAAAAACCTCAAATGTCTAAAACATTTGAGGTTAGTTCATCTTAACAGATCAATTACTCTTGCTAAACCTGTAGGTGTTATTGACACTTTATATAATGAAGCTATTTCCTTTTGATCTATGTCACTTTTGATCCATATTAAACCGCTAATAAAACCATTCATCTCTAGTTCAATTAATGCAGATTCGACGTCATCAATTGGTACTCCAACATCATTATGGAGTCCTTTATCAAAGTCCGGCTCTTTTTCTTGAAGCTCATTAAAAATAGCTAAAAGCATTAGCCCTGCATCTGAAATCTTTGTAGACAGAAAAAACACCACCTTTTTAGGTTATTAATTCGCCAGAAGGTGGTATTTTCCTTTTTTTGCTAATTTTTCTATTTAGTTAATAATTTATTTGTTTTTTCAGCTAGCTGTCGAGTATCCGTCAGGTTTACTGGATTATTATTTAGTTTATATTTTTGTTTGAGTAAAATAATTCTTTTTACGCTCTCATTTATTCGTTCCTCTGAGATTGTTTTATTGTTTACAGCTGTTTCAATTGCTTTAAATACAGCTTTTGTTTTGTTTGGATCATGAGCAACCATAACAATATCGCTTCCAGCTAAAATTGAAGTAACCGCTGCTTTTTCCAAATTATAATGATTACCAATTGCCGACATTGTCATATCATCCGTCATAACTACCCCATTATATTTTAAATCATTTCTTAATATGGAAGAAATGACCACCTTTGACATAGATGCAGGGTAGTTAGAATCAATTTTAGGTAATAAAATATGCGCGATCATAACAGCATCTGCATGTTGACTAATAGCATCTTTAAACGGGATTAATTCTAGCGATTTTAAATCTTTATACGATTTGTTTACAACGGGTAACTCTAAATGTGAATCAACAGAAGTATCACCGTGACCCGGAAAATGCTTTACGACTGGAATAATATTTTCTGATTGAATACCCTTCATTGTTTGGATGCCTAATTTACTAACAGTTTCCGGATTATTACTAAATGACCTGTCGCCAATAACTGGATTATTAGGATTACTATTTACATCTAAAACTGGTGCGAAGTCCATATTTAAGCCAAAAGCCTGTAACTGCTCTCCAAGAATTTGGCCAATTTCAAATGAGAAAGTCCCATCATTTTTCTTTCCAATTTGTTCATTTGTCGGTATCTTTCCAATGTTTCCTGGTAAACGAGATACCCTTCCACCTTCTTGGTCGACTCCAAATAATATTGGTAAGTGATTATTTTTGTTCGAAACTTTGATCGAATTAACTAGATTCACTGTTTGAGAATTATTATTTAAATTTTCATTGTAAAAAATAAATCCTCCAATATGATATTGTTCAACTAGTTCTTTTAAACTATTAGAGTAATTTGGTCCATTAAATCCGGCTATAATCATTTGACCTATTTTTTCTTGAAGTGACATCTCATTAATCATTTGATCAATCGTTGAGCCCATGCTTGGTTGTATTTGTTCAATGAGTAAGACTGAAGTATGATCAACTGCCGGATTCTCATTTTCCTTGGTTGGCTTCGGTAAAATAAATTTCAATTCATAGTTGTTTGGCAATTTGTAAATTAAAATAATTTGATCAACTTCTTGATCCTTATAATATTTAACCTCACTTGGGTTATTTAATTGATTAATAATATCGTTATAGTGAACTTGTTTTAAATTAGGATCGTATGATCTTACTTCAAAAATTCGATTTTCGTTGTCATATCCTACTGAAAATTTTTGTAATTGATAGGTTAAATAGGTGCCGTTAGCAACCTCTGCTTTCTCTACAGGCTCACCAAATTGATTTTTTATATCCTTTAATAAAGTCTTCCCGACTGTTATTTTATTTTGATTTGGTATTTCCCCTTGTTTAGCACTTGTCATAATTCCATTTAATACTTCTTCAGTTGAAAGATAATTATTATGACTAGTTTCCACTTCATTTTGATGATGTGAATTTTGAGCCGGTGTTTCTTTAAATACTTTATCTTTCACTGCAAAATAAATGCTAGTACAAACGACTAACACAACAACAATTAAAAAAACAGCTTTTTTAATAATAATCTCCTCCTAAACTATTTATTTAATTTTAGAAAACCTTTACATTCATTTTCAATAACTAGAATGGGCACCTTCTAACAAACAGGTGCATACGATGAGAAAGATTAACGAGGAGGGACTAATTAGCATGACCAGTAAAAAATCCCATGAATTAAATCATCCTACTAACTACAATCATCGAAATATGCATCCTAACTTAAATAACCCTTATTATTATCACCAAAATTGGCATAACGAATATCAGCCATATCCTATACAGCAAGAGTATCATTTAAATGATAAAGCCGACTTTTTTTACCGTCAACATGCTCAACTTATTTTTGTACTAGTTCACGGTTCATGGGTTGATCCATTCTTCTGGCACGGGATTACACGTGAATTACAAAAAATGGGGCATATTGTTCATACACCTCAATTACCTGGGCATGGAACAGATAAAGATAAAAATGTAAATCATGAAATCCTCACGAAGCAAGTTGTACATTATATAACTTCAAATAAACTTAATAATATCATTTTAGTAGGTCATAACCTTGGCGGAACAGTCATACAAAAAGTTGCTGAACATCTGCACGACAGAATTAAACGACTAGTATTCTGGAATGCTTTTGTTTTAAATGATGGTGAAAGCTTAGCTGATCAATATCCAGCACAAGCACAAAAATTCCTTTTAGGTTTAGCACAACAATCTACTGACAATACAATAAAACTACCATTCCAATATTTCAGAGATGTATTTGTTAATTTAGCTGATCTACAAACGGCACAGCAAATTTATAGCGCGACCACCCCAGAACCGGCTACTCCGCTTTTTGAAAAACTGGATTTAAAAACCTTTTACCAATTATCTATCCCTAGAAGCTTTATTAATTTACAAGAAGATACAGCTGTTCCTGCGGGCGAAAACTCTGGCTGGTACCCCTATATGGCTAGTAAATTAGGAGTTTATCGGTTTATTCAAGGAAGTGGCGATCATATGTCTACGGCAAAATTGTATTCAAGACGAATTGCCCAGCTTATTGTAATTGCCTCCCGAGACTAAAAAAGACTTTACTAGCTTATGATTGTAGCACTAAATTTATTTACCTTTAAGTGAAGTGACTTATCAAACTTCATTTAAAGGTAATTTAAAGTATTTTTAATTCTATTAATATA
>NZ_JBHJTJ010000039.1:0-46469 GCF_042267765.1 Gottfriedia sp. NPDC056225
ATAATATTATTTCCATTTTATTAACATTTATTTAAGTTAAATTTTCTTTGAACTTCAAGTATTCATTTTCATTACTTGGTACAACAATACTACCTGATTCTATTTTATCTTTATATTCTCCAACCTTTAATAAAATGGGGTCCTCTACATTATTTTTAGCCCATATTAACCTTATGCCACCTTCATTAAGCCCATAAATTAATGTTTTACCACCATGGAATTCATTTGTTTTTGCTTGCTTAGCTAAATCATATACAGCTTGATCAATTTTTTTTACAATTGAGAAAAGAGTCACATTTTCAGGTAAACCTTGTTTATATTCGTTTTTGTTTACTCCTATAACCCACAATTCTCCTTTATTTGATTTCTTAATTTTTTTGGCAGTATTAAAAACACCCTTACTTGTTAAACCTGCAACTGGAAAAATAATATCTACATTTTGATTAAAAAAATCGGTGGCTATTTTAGAACCTTCTTTTGGATCACTAAAAGTATCAGAATAAGCCGTAAAAACTTCGATGTCTTTATTAATAGATTTAACGCCAGAAATAAAACCATATTTATAACGGTTTATTATTTCATTGTCGACACCGCCGATAAACCCTAATTTTTTTGTTTTTGTTTTCATAGCTGCAATTACGCCTGCTAAAAAGCCTCCGTCTTGTTCAGAAAAATTTATACTAATCACATTAGGTAAATCAACCCTTGAATCAATTAAACCAAAATTTATATTTTTATATTGCGCGGCAACTGTATTCATGGAATTAGTTAAATTACTTCCGATTCCAATAATTAAATCATAATTTGAATCTGCCATTTTGCTTATTTTCTTTTCAAATTTTTTAGTACTTGTTGTTTCAATGTATTTATAATCTTTATCTTTGTTTAGCTTCTCCTCTTTTGCAAATTTAGTAATCCCTTTCTTTGCAATTGAGTTTAAATAACTATCATTTTTACCATTAGAGTTTGATACGATCCCAATTTTAAAAGAATCACCAGAATCTTGTTTAACACTGCAAGCCGAAATAACGACTGCAATTATCATAGTGAAGATTAATGCAGTCTTTTTTTTATACAAATCATTCACCTCATTCAAATACAATTATTTCTAGTATGAATTTCGGTTAATTCTTTTATTCGTCTCTAAATGCAGGTATTAGGAAATTAAAGGTTTTTAAGTCAAAAGAAAATTTTATCAAATAGGGATTGAAACGAGTATTTAAAATAGTAAAATCCTTTCATTGGACCGCTCTTAACGCATTAATCCCAAAACTATTCAAATGTTCCTTTGACTAATAACTCATTATTTCGCATCATGATTTTACCTTTTGATATAACGCTTTCAATTTCTAAAGTAGTTTTATTTAAAAATACTAAATCAGCATCGAAACCATTTTTGATTTGGCCCTTTTGTAATTTTAAGATGTTAGCTGGATTGATTGTGATGACACTAATTGCATCTTCAATCGAAATACCTTCGATTAAAATGGCATCCTTCACTTCGCTAAATAAACTACTTACTCTTCCAACTTTCATTCCTCTTAATTTTCCATTTTCATCAAAATCAGGGAGACTTCCTTGTCCATCAGATGTAAATGTAATTTGTTCAATATTAACTCCAGAGTCGATCATTCTTTTTAAACCTACACTACATTTGACTTCACCATTATTTAAAAAGTGTGGAATGGAACTTGTCGTAAAGTCTACAAATCCACCATTTTTTGCAAATTTAATCCCTGCTTCAAATAAGTAACTATTTCGGTTAATATGCGTGGGATAGAATTGAGTGATTGGTAATTCAGTTTCATCTACAATCTCCTCAATCATTGATAGCATTTTTTTACTATCCCCTATATGTACATTCACAACACCAGCTTTTCCAGAAAGTAACCCTCCATTTCGAGCTTGTGCAGCTATTCTAGCAAATTCATCCTTTGTCGGTTGAGAAGATCGATGGTCTGAAATTGCAATTTCCCCTACACCAATAACTTTATCAATAAGGATGATGTCTTCTTCAATTTTAGGAAATAGTGTTTTAACAGGTGTTTGGTATGAGCCTGTGTATACAAACGAAGTTATTCCTTCTTCCTCTAAAGCCCTACATTTCGCAAGTAAGCTTGTCATAGTTCTTGTTGTTCCATCTGTACCAAGCACCCCTACTACAGTAGTGATTCCACCTTTAATACAGTCAGAGAACAATAATTCAGGTGTTCTAGTTTTAAACCCACCCTCTCCACCACCTCCAATAAGATGAACATGTGCATCAATGAAGCCAGGCACAATATAGTAGTCAGTTGCATCCAATATTTGTATAGGCAGATTAGCTGAAGTAAAGTTTATTTCCTCATGAACATACTCAATTTTTTCATTCGAAATTAAAATATCGTTTTTACCTATTGATTTGGGTGTGAAAATTTCTCCATTTTTTATGAGTAACATATATACCTCCAATGATCTAAATCGGTTTAATTTCAGATTAACATAAATGGTTGTTTTAGGAATCTTTGTTGCTTTTAATAGCTAAATAAAAGCTGTCTTCCCACAATAATTACATACTACTAACAAATGTTGAAAACATTAAATCTCTACATTTGTTCATAATACTCTCATGGATAAAAATGATTCAATTAATATAGGAGGCATTTTTATGAGTAGAGCAATGAAAGAAGAATTAGCAAATGCAATTACTCACGGAGTCGGCGCAATCCTGAGTATTCCAGCACTGTATTATTTAATTAGTAAAGCGCTTAATAATGGAACGCCTTGGCATTTATTTTCTTTTACAATCTTTGGGTCTTCCATGTTGCTCCTTTATATTTGTTCAACTTTACTTCATAGTGTAAGAGACCCGAAGCTTATTAAAATATTTACCATTCTAGATCACTCAGCTATCTATTTATTAATAGCTGGAACATATACTCCATTTTTACTCATAACATTAAGAGGGAAAATTGGTTGGTCGTTATTAACCATTGTTTGGGGGTTAGCCGTTTCTGGTGTAATCTTTAAATTTATATATGTCAATCGGTTCGAATTATTTTCTACAATTGTTTATTTAATAATGGGTTGGCTAATGATGTTTGCAATTAAACCTATTTATGTTGGACTATCTGGAATTGGATTTTTCTACTTGTTATTAGGTGGATTATTTTACTCTATTGGCACGATTTTTTTTCTCGTAAAGCGTTGGCCTTATAGTCATGCAATATGGCATTTATTTGTTTTGCTAGGAAGTGCCTCGATGTATTTTTGTATTTTTAAATTCGTTGTTTAAAAAACAGACTGATGATTTAAGCACAAAAAAGCGCTCAAATTATAAATTGAGCGCTTTTGACATTTATTCGATAATCTCTTTTATATATTTAGTTAATTCTTTAGCGTCAGTAAGGCCGATTTGTTCAGGATATACTGGTGGAAATACTTTAAGCGTTACATTTGCTGGTTTAATTCGATTTCCATTAGCCTCTAAAATATTATATGTACCTTCAATTCTTACAGGAATAACTGGAACTCCCGATTTAGTTGCTAAATGAAAACTCCCTGATTTAAATTCACCCATTTTACTACTCTTACTACGAGTACCTTCTGGAAAGATAACTAGTGAATGACCATTTTTAAGTTTATCAACACCATCAATTATAGCTTTAAGTGATTGTCTTCGATCACTTCTGTCCATAAATACACTATGCATTTGTTCCATCCAATCTGGTACGATTGGTAGTTTTTTTAATTCGATTTTTGCAATAAATCCAATTGGTTTCTTTAAATATCCTAATAGTAGGGGAATATCAAAATTACTTTGATGATTACTAACAAATAATACACCTTGGTCTTTTGGAATATTTTCTAATCCTTCAACTGTTACTTTACTACCAGTACAACCAATCATCATTTGACCAAAATAGTCAGGAAATTCATGCGTTCTACGGTCTCTTTCACTTACAGGTAAATCTTTTGGTAATTTTTTTACTGATGATAATTTTAGCTTAGCTTCAATTACACCAATTACAATGCGTGTTGCAGCATATATTGTGCGAAACATACTATTCCTCCGATAATTGAGTATGTTAATTATTATACAAAATGCCCAACCACTTGAAAAGTATTATTCATTTTGTTTATAAATGTAAGGTAAATTAAAGACAGAAGCTTCATTAGGATCTACTCAAATTTAAAATTCTAGTATTGCCACCTCGAAAAATTTGTCTTCACAATTGCAAAATTATATACTTAATATGTAAAGAAAACTCGCCGATTAGCCAGCCGTCAGGCGAAGACAGAGGCGTAGTTGCACTTATACTTCTACCTAAAATTGGCATCTACGCCGACTTTTCTTCACAGTTGCCAATTTATACTTTCTTTATGTGCAAAAAAGAATCGACAAGTATTTGCCGATTCTTCGATATTGTGAATCTTTAGTTCGAAACTTTTGCACTGCTGAATTCTGCAGCAAGAACTTTAGCTTTTTCAATTGCGTTAGCTTTAATTTCTTGTGCTTTATCTGGCATTGCAGCCATACCTTCTACGAATAATGTAGTTACATCAGTAACACCAACGAAGTTTAAGATACTAGTTAAGTATGGGCTAGAGAAGTTAATTCCAGTAGCAGGACCTTCTGAATATACGCCACCGCTTGCTTGGATGTGTAATGCTTTTTTATTTTCAAGTAAACCAACTGGACCATTTTCAGTATATTTAAATGTTTTTCCAGCAATTGAAATATTATCAATAAAGTTTTTAACTACAGATGGGAAACTAAAGTTCCAGAATGGAGTAACGAAAACATACTCATCAGCCTGAGTGAAAACTTCTAAATTATGATTCATAGCAGCTAAAGTAGTTTGTTGATCTGCACTTAATTCTTCAAAAGCAGTACCGCTTGCTAATTTACCCCATGCATCAAATACAGTTCCATCTAACATAGGAACATTTTCTTTAAATAAATCGAAATGAACAACTTCATTTTCAGGATTTGCTTTCTTGTATTCAGTAATAAATGCTTCCCCTACAGAAAGACCAAATGAATTTTCAATCGCATTTGGGTTTGCAGTAATATAAAGTAATTTTGTCATTTTAACAACTTCCTCTCAGTTTTGTTTATCTTTAATTCGAGATTTTATTTTAAAAAATTAAGGGATAACCAAATCCCTTAACCTCATAATAATATCTTTAATTCAAGATGTCAACACTTTTTTTCATATATAAAATAGCGAAATTTTATTTTGGATTTTTCATCAATCTGCACTTCAGATACGGATTTAACATTCCAATCTTCCATTAAAAAGTTTGGGAAGAATGTATCTCCATCAAAATTATGTTCAATTTCAGTAATATAAAGGGTATCTAAGTATGGGAAGGTTAAATTAAATATTTCAGCTCCACCTATAATAAATAAATCCTCGTTTTTATGTTCTTCAAGATAACTGATCACATCATTTATAACCGTAACACCTTCAGGATGAAAATCCTTTTGTCTTGTTACAATGACATTCTCACGTTTAGGAAGTGGTCTACCAATCGAATCAAAGGTTTTTCTTCCCATAATAATTGTATGTCCAGTAGTCACTTTTTTAAAATAAGCCAGCTCTTGCGGAAGATGCCAAGGCATTTCATTATTTAAACCAATCACATTGTTTTCTGACATAGCAACTAATGCAGCGATCATACACTTACTACCCCTTTAATTGCAGGATGGAATTCATAATCTTCTAATGTAAAATCTTCAAATTTAAAATCAAAAATGTTTTTAATCTCAGCATTTAACTTCATTTTCGGTAATTTATGTGGCTCTCTTGATAGTTGTAAATTAATTTGTTCAAGATGATTAGTATAAATATGAGCATCTCCAAATGTGTGTACAAAATCACCTAATTCTAAATCACATACTTGAGCAATCATCATAGTTAAAAGTGCATAAGATGCGATGTTAAATGGTACTCCTAGGAAAATGTCAGCTGACAAGATCTTCAACCAAGTTCGTTACGCCTGGCCCGTTCTTAAGAGAACTGCTACATGTCACCATGCAGATGAGACTATATCACGGCCTCATAGACGAGGCCCCTTGCATTTCGAGTGCCAATAACTTGCACCCTACTCCATATTTGGATAGTCGTTAGGCATTTATTATTCTTTGTTAATTAACAAAGAATAAATTTAGCACGGGATTGTCTTTAATTAAAGAGTTTCCCCGTTTAGCAAGGTTTTCGGTACAGATCACTCTGTAAAGGCGCTCAAATTTAACGCTGATAAAGCTGACAAGATAACTTTCCATCATTCACATAAAATTGGAAGAAACAATGACATGGTGCTAATGCCATCTTATCAAGTTCTCCAACATTCCAAGCTGAGACAATCATTCTTCGTGAATCTGGATTTGTTTTTATTTGATTAATAACTTCGGAAATTTGATCAATTGTAGAACCATCAGCAGCTTTCCATGATCTCCATTGTTCACCATAAACAGGACCTAGATTACCATTTTCATCTGCCCACTCATTCCAAATACGAACACCATTTTCTTTTAAATATGCAATATTCGTATCGCCTTTTAAAAACCATAGTAATTCATGAATGATTGATTTTAGATGAACTTTCTTAGTCGTTACTAAAGGAAAGCCATCTTGAAGATTAAATCGCATTTGATAACCGAATGTACTGATAGTTCCTGTTCCAGTACGATCTGTTTTTGTCATGCCATTGTCTAATACGTGTTTACATAAATCTAAGTATTGCTTCATACTTGGCCCCCTAATTATGTATTCTTAATTCTCCTCTTTACGAACCTCAATAAAGCCAAAGTGAAATTCTGAAGACTTACGAATTAACTGATTAAAACCATATTTTTTAAATCTTTCACTTCTAAAATGATCTTTCAAAACTACTCTTTTTTTAGCAACGCGTCTAGCTTCGTTAATCACTTCATAATTGAGGTCATCATATGATGCTAAATTTTTCAACGCTGCAATACCAGAAGAGGCTTCAATATTTTTTTCAAACATCGGATCAAAATAAACGATATCAAAAGATTGATCAGGAAGAGACTTCAAATAATTTTTATAATCAATATTTTTCACTTCAATTTTGTTGATGATATTCGACCAATCATTAATGTTCTGCTTATTTGTTTTTAAGCCTTTTGAAGTTAAGTAAGAAATGATTTGATTTTTCTCTAAGCCTAAAACTTTCCCATGGTCACCTACAACATAACTTGCAACTATACTATCTGATGCCATTCCAAGTGTACAATCTAGAAGTGAATCACCTTTTGTTAGTAAACAAGCATCACAAAAAGGATCATGTTCACCTTTCATCAATCTTCTAATTCTAAAAACTGATGAGTTAGGGTGAAAAAAATATGGAATTGCTTGATCATCCTCATACCATTCTAATCTATTTTTACCTAAAACTAATATAGGTTTATTAAATTTATGATAAATTTCTTCTAAGCTAAGTTCATTTCGAATTATTGCCTGTCCATTTAAATCTGAGGCAATTTTTTCAGCTTTTTTTTCTAAATTAATATCCGGTCTTAAGCAAGTTGTAATAATCATGGGTCTCCTTAATTAAGAAAAAAAGAGGAATACTCCTCTTTTTACATTTGTTCGAATATTGATTGAATTCTAGCTTTAATATCTTCTGGTGTTGAACCTTCGATTTGTTCACGAGGTATAAAACCAACTACCTCTTTACCTTTAAATACTGCCATTGAAGGTGAAGAAGGTGGGAAATCAGCTAAATATTCTCTTAAAGTAGCTGTTGCTTCTTTATCTTGTCCTGCAAACACTGTCATAACATTTGCTGGTTTCTTTTCTGAATTGATTACTGCTTGAACTGCAGATGGTCTAGCAAGACCAGCAGCACAACCACAAACTGAATTAATTACAAAAAATGCAGTATCATTTAATTCATTCATAAATGATTCTACTTCTTCCCCTGTTGTTAATTCTGTAAAACCATTTGAAGTTAATTCTTCTCTCATTGGTTTTACAATACCTTTCATGTACTCATCGTATGCATTCATTGTTTTGTTTCTCCTTTTTCATTTTCTGATTTCATACGTTCAGTCATTTGTTTCCAAACTGAACCTAATGCTTCCTCACCATTTTCAATTCGATGTAATGCTAGTTGAACTTGTAACTTCACTTCGAATTCTGGGTCGTCTAATGCAGCTCTTAATGCTGGAATTGCACTTTCATCACCTAATTCAAAAAGAAACATTGCCGCACGCCATCTGACTAATTTACTTGAGTCATTTAATGCTTCAATCATAGCAGGCATGGCTTCTTCATAACCGATGTCAGATAAACAATCTCCAGCAATTCTTCTTACACCTACTGCTTTATCCTTTAATGCCTCATATAAATAAGGTAACACTAATTTAGATTTTAACATACCTAAATAAGCTGTTGCTAATCTTCTTATTGAAACATGCTCATCTTTTAATGCTATTTTTAGTAAAGGCAAATCTTCAATTGTCGGATCGATCTTTACAAATCTAGCATATCTTTTTTTCCAATCTTTTTCTTCAAAAATATCTGCAGTAAATGGTTCAAATTTAGGAGCATCTTTTTTCTCAGAAATTGTAGCATTGTTTGTCATAACTTCGTTTACAATATTTTTGATATCATTTTCAGAATGAGTAGCAGTTAATTCATCGATAATTTCTTTCTCGATGGTAGACAATTCACCGTAGCGAATTCCATAATCAATCCACTGTCTTTCAAATACTACGTTGGATGCAGCCGTTGTTAGCTTCATAATTGCTTCTTTATAGTACGGCGGTAAAGCCGCTCTTTGTTCTTCACCATTAACAATTAATTTTAACTGCATTGGGATGTTATGATACATTTGAACAAATACTTGAACTTCACCAAAATGATTATCAATAACAGGTTCATCAGTTGCTACATCATTTACATCTTCTCCAAATACATTGCGTACTTGTAGTAAAATACTTTGCCAATTTGCATTTGACTTACGATCAATTGCAATAAAATCAGCAACATGGTATACACTTTTAATTCCGTCTATCCCTAATATTTGTTTAATAATTTCAGGTGCTTTCTCTATATTATCAATAGAATAGTGATTTCTACTGCCAGATGGCAATTCTTCATCTAATAGTACTTTCATTGTATTAGGACTTGGTGTTGGTTCAATCGATTTAATCTTCATTTTTAACTCCTCTTCTTGTTATTTAATTCATTTTATCAAAAAGAGGAGAAACTCACTATTGTAATGCTTTCACGAATTGCTCAAAATCATTTGCATTTGATTCCGCTACATTGTGAGTTAACTCTTCAGATTGACGAGTAAAAAGGTGAAATTTCTCAACTATGATTTCAGTCACATAAATAGGTCTTTCAGATTCCTTTACATAACTTGACGTTTTAATAATTCCTTCAATTGAGACTTCCATACCTTTTTTTGCTTTTTTAGTAGCATATTCGGCAATAGGACCCCATAATTTTACTGATACATAATTCGTTCTTGTTTTTTTCAGATAGTCTGAATAAACATTTGTAGCAATATTAATAAAAGTTGTTTTTCTACCATTCGCTGTTGTTTGTAAAACCGGTTCTTTCGTTAATCTACCTACTAATACAACATTATTGATCATTATTACCATCTCCTTTATTTTTTTCTACAATACAAAATATTTGTACGTTCGTAAAAAAAGGAAAATAGTATTTTCAATACCCTTTTCAGTTAAAGAATTCAATATATGCTAAATAGATATTTAATATTTGGCCGGATTTATTGCTAAATACTCAAAATTAATACTTTACTTTAAACTTTCAACAAGGTCACTTAAAACTGACCAACGTTCCATTTTTTCCTCTAATAATCCTTCTTTGTCTTCAATCTGTTTAGAAAGCTTAAAAGCTTCATCAAAATCAGAGCCGACTGCTTGTAAGTCTTCATTTAGTTTTTCAATTTCATTCTCTAGCTTCTCGATATCTGACTCAATACTTTCCCATTCTTTTTGTTCTTGATAAGTTAATCGTTTTTTCTTTTGCTCTTTTTGATATACAGGTTTTTCAACCGCTACTTTTTCTAACTCGACTTCACGCTTTTCGACTGATTGACGTTCTAAATATTCTGTATAACTTTCTAAAGTAGATGATACTTTTCCTTCACCTTCAAAGATTAATAATTTATTTGTAACTTTATCTAAGAAATAACGATCATGTGATACAGTCACGACTACACCACTAAAATTCTCGATATAATCCTCTAAAACCGTTAAAGTATCAATATCTAAATCATTTGTTGGCTCATCTAGTAATAGTAGGTTTGGAGCAGTCATTAATAGCTTTAATAAGTAGAGTCTTCTTTTCTCACCGCCTGAAAGTTTACCTAATTGAACTCCATGTGATTGAGTTGGGAATAAGAATGTTTCAAGCATTTGAGAAGCTGAAATTGTTTTTCCGTCTGGTGTATGGATGATTTCTGCTTCTTCCTTAATATAATCAATCATTCTCATAGTTGGATTCATTATTTCTTGTATTTGTGTATAGTACGCTACTTTAACTGTTTGCCCAACTTCAATTTCGCCTGAATCAACTTGTTCATCTCCAACTAGCATTTTTAACAAAGTTGTCTTACCAGCTCCGTTTTCACCAATTATGCCAATTCGATCAGTTTGAAGTAAAAGTAAATTAAAATTATCTAAAATTTTCTTTTCATTAAATGCTTTACTTACATCTTTAAACTCAACAACTTTTTTTCCTAAACGAGTTTGTTGAAAATTCATTTCCATTTCAACTTTTTCTTGGTTATTCAATTTACCCGAAAGATCTTCAAAGCGCTGAATACGAGCTTTTTGCTTTGTCGTTCGGGCTTTAGCACCTCTACGCATCCAAGCTAATTCTCGTCTAAATAAGTTGTTTCTTTTTTCATTTGTAGCTGCTTCTTGCTCTTCTCGAGAAGCTCTTTGTTCAATATAATACTGATAGTTACCTTCGTATCGATAAATATTCCCATTTGATAGTTCTAATAATGCAGTAGTAACTTCATCTAAGAAATAACGATCATGTGTTACGAATAGTACTGCATTTTGAAGTCTTTTTATGTACTCTTGTAAAAATACTATACATTCATAGTCCAAATGGTTCGTAGGCTCATCTAAAATTAATAAATCACACGGATGTATTAATGCTTTTGCTAAAGCTACCCTTTTTTTCTGACCACCAGAAAGTAGAGTTACATCTAAGTTTAAATTTGATAAACCTAACTTAGTTAAAATGGTTTTAGCATTAGCTTCAAGATCCCACCCATTTAATGAATCCATATCAGCTTGTAATTTTAATAACTCATTTTGTAATCCTTGGTTTGCTGGATCTACTTGAAGAGCTTGTAATGTTTTCTCATAAGATTTTACTAAAACCATTACTTTGTCTTCGCTCTCAAAAACTGCTTCAAGAATCGTTTGTTTTTTATCAAAATCTTCATGCTGTGGCAAATAACTGATTACATAATCCTTTGGAGTAGTGATTTTGCCATCATCTGCAGCTTCTTCACCAGCTATGATCTTTAATAAGCTTGATTTACCTGTTCCGTTTATACCTAATAATCCAATTTTTTGCCCTTCACTTACGGTGAATGAAATTTCATTAAATAAACTCTTTTCTCCATACGTTTTAATTAAATTTTCTACACTTAAAATCTTCATATTTTAAAATTCCACTCTTTCATAAATTCGTCAATGAATTTTTCTACAAATTGATGTCTTTCTTCGGCTAACTCTAACGCTGCCTCTGTATTCATTAAATCTTTAAGTTTCAGTATTTTTTCATAGAAATGATGCATTGATGAACTTTGATCACTTCTATATTCTTCGATTGTCATGTTCTCCCTTATTTTAAATTCAGGGTTGAACATACTTCTGCTTTTTTTCCCACCGTACGCAAAAGTTCTAGCTACCCCTATTGCACCAATTGCATCCAAACGATCTGCATCTTGGACAATTTTACCTTCAATTGATGTAGGAATAACTCCATTTCCACCTTTATACGAAATATTTTCAACTATGTACATTATTTCATTTATATCTTTACTATTTAATCGTTCATTTAGAAAAGATTCTAACTGGGCTTTTTGTGCTTCAAGATTGTCATGTAATTTATCATCAATCACATCATGTACTAATGCAGCACACTCTACAATAAATTGATTTGCATTTTCTTTTCGCGCAATATGGACAGCTAAGTTTCTAACTCGGTCAATATGATACCAATCATGCCCACTACTATCACCTTGATGAAGACTTCGGACATAGTTTTCTATTTGTATAATAATTTCTTGCTGTTTCATACTACTTACCTCCAAAGATTGACTAGTGATATTATATCATTTTTTGTCGGTAAAACATTAATAGAGTACGTTTAGATTAAAAAATAGGGTCAGCTTGTTTTTGAACTTTAAAAAGGTTGCCGATTTAGACAACCTTTAGGACTCTTATTCAAATCTGTCATGCGTTACGATCAAACACGATTTACCAACAGAATTCAAAATGACTTCTTAAAAATCAACTATCAGAAGAGAAGTGCGAAAGAAGGCATTGACTGAGCAGACCAAGCGATGTCCAATCACATTTAACAATTTATTTTTTCTTACTTACTATGTAAAAAAAACCTTCATTTCAAATGAAGGTTTTTTTGTATTGGCAAAATCCAATATAATCTCCTTAAATCTTTTCACAAGTTTAAGCTTTCAATAATTTCTCGAGTGTCGGTCTTAGCTCTTGAGGATTTGTTTGTGGTGCAAAGCGTTCGATTACTTCACCGTTTTTATCAATAATAAATTTTGTAAAATTCCATTTAATTGATTTTAATCCCATAATGCCCGGAGCTTCTGAACTTAAATATTTAAATAATGGATCTGCTTTATCTCCATTTACGTCAATTTTACCAAAAACAGGGAATGACACACCATAATTTAATTCACAAAAACTTTGAATTTCTTCGTTTGAACCTGGTTCTTGATTCATAAATTGATTGCATGGAAAACCTAGAATAACTAGACCTTGTTCTTTATATTCTTCATATAATGCTTGTAAATCTTTATATTGAGGAGTATATCCACAAGCACTTGCAGTATTTACAACAATAATGACTTGATCTTTATAATCAGAAAGTGAAACTGTTTCGCCTTTGCTATCTTTTACTTGAAAATCATAAATACCCATTTTACATTCCTCCTGCTTCCATATAATTTTATAGTAAGTATTTTCCATCAAAAAGTCTAATCTTAAATACTATATTTTGAAAAAATTCTTCAATCGTATTAAAATTAAAATGATCGTTAAATTAAACCAATTTATTTCTTCACCTTTTTAGAAAAGAACGGAGGTAAGAGTATGCAAGATTTAGGCTTTAATACATATTTAATTGATTTATATGATTTATCATTTCCAGAACGAACAGGTTGCTATGTTATTTTAGATGAAGATATTACAATCATTGAAACTAGTGCAACTCCTTCTCATGAGCATTTAGTGGCAGGGTTAAAAGAGTTACAAATTTCATTTGACAAGATAAAAAATGTAATCGTAACACATATTCATTTGGATCACTCAGGTGGCGCTGGTGTATTAATGGAAAAATGCCCTAATGCAACGCTTTATGTACATCCTAAAGGCTCAAGACATTTGGAAGATCCAACAAAATTAATTGCAAGTGCAAAACAAGTATATGGAGAAGATTTTGATCGATTATTTAATCCAATTCTTCCAATTAAGTCTTCTCAAATTTATCAAGTAGCCGATGGCGAGGAGCTTGTTATTGGTAATAACCGTAAACTAACATTTTTATTTACTCCTGGTCATGCTAATCACCATATTTCAATTTTTGATTCTACTAGTAAATTTATGTATACAGGTGACACATTAGGGATCTATTATCCACAGCTTCAACAGGAAATAGGTACTTTTATTTTACCGTCAACATCTCCTAATCAGTTTTCATACGAGGCAACACTTGATTCATCTAGAAAAATTCAAGCATTTAAGCCGGAAGCTCTTTGCTTCGGTCATTATGGATTAACTAGAGATACAAAATTCGTTTATGAGTCTTTAAAAGTATATTTAGATCGTTTTATAGACCTAACTACATCTACGATTGCAGAAAATAAAGAGAAGCCTTTTTATGTGAAAAGTAGGATTTTATCAGATTCATTATTTAAAGAAGTAAAACAAGATCTTCAAAATAAAAATATAAATGAGAGTCATCCTGTTTTCCAGATTATTAAATTGGATTTAGAAGTTTCAGCTATGGGATTAGTACTAGCAATGGATGGAAATGCATAAATGAAAAAAACTTGTCAACCAATAATTTTTCCTATGTAAAGAAAGAGGTATGTGGCTGATTTCCACTACAGGATTCTCGCTTTCCATAGGGGAGACCTGAGCCTCCTCGGCTTTGCCTCCGGGGTCTCAGCCTTCCCGCATCTCCCATAGGAGTCGAGAACCCCTCCGTTCCAATCAACTACTTTAAAAAAAGAAGCATACAATAAAGCAACTTAACAATCCTTTTCACTTAGAGAAAAGTAGAAACTAATACTCGGTTATTTTTCTAATATTGATAAATCGTTTACATAAAGACCAATAGTTGAAGTTCTTCTTCAAACGATTAACATCTCAACATTCTACATTCTAGATAATATCCATTACTAAAGCATGTTTGCATTGCACAAAATAAAAACCGATTAAAACAATTAAATAACGTCACTTTAAAAGAAATTTAATATCAAATAGATCGCTTAGTAACATATTATCTATTGTCTATTTTATATTTCAATACACTAAAAAACTTCAGCCGTTTAGCTGAAGTTTTTAATTTATTTTTTAAATTTTTTCACTGGTTTCTTTTTACTTGAATCAGCTTTTTTAGTTGGATTTGAAGTAGGTTTCGTTCTTTTTTCGTCAGTTGAGTTCTCTTTCATTACGTATTTTTGTACTTCACCATGCGATACCATTAGTTGTTCAAAATACAATTTTTGAGTTCCTCTAAGGGTAAATAAATGCTTTTTCTCACGAGGTGTTGTTAAGTTAATAACAGTACCTTGTTTACCCATTCTTCCGACACGACCACTTCGATGAGTATACTGTTCAACTTTTTCTGGCACATCAAGTGTAATGACGTATGGTAAATCTTGTAAATCAATACCACGCGCTGCTACATCTGTTGAAAATAGTAAAGTGATTTTACCAGTTTGAAGGTCTTTTAAAACTCGGCTTCTTTCCATTTTCCCTAGTTTCGAATGAAGAACCGCTGTTTTAACTCCTCTAAAGTTTAATTTAGATGCGTAACCTTCAAGTTTAAATGGCTCATTACTAAATACAAGTGCTTTCATATTTTGAACAGAACCAATTCTTCTAAGTAACTCTAATTTTTCTCTTTCTTCACATGGAATATAACCATGGATGATATTACCCTCTAAGCTTTGTTCAATCGATATTTCTTTTAAATTTGAACTTGTTTCCTTTGCAAATTTCATTGCCCCAGGAGTGATTGTTGCAGATAAAAATAACAGCTGGCGATCTTTCATTGTAGCTTTGACGATTTGTGGTAAGTCTTTTTGATCATCCGTTTTAATTAATTCATCTACTTCATCAAATACGATTGTTTTAACACAATGCATTTTTAATTTTTTTTGTTTGATTAATTGGGAGATTCGTCCAGGTGAACCAACAATAATTTTTGGTTTTTGTTTTAATTTTTCGATTTGACGTTTAACGTCTGCTCCTCCAACTATAGAAGCCGTCTTAATATTTGTATTTTGTGTATAGTCTTGTACAACTTGAAAAATTTGCATAACAAGCTCACGAGTCGGGGCCATTATTACAACTTGTGGGTTTTCTTCTTTTTCATCGATTTTATTAATCAACGGTAAAACATACGCAAGCGTCTTACCAGTACCAGTCGGAGATTGTGCTATTACATCATTACCCTCTAGAATAGCCGGGATTGCTTCCTCTTGAACTGCTGTCCATTTCGTAATATTATTTGCTTTTATTTTTAGCATTGTTTGTTCTAGTAATTGAAAATGTTCCATTTAAATCTCCTTTAATGTTTGCTCATCGTACCATTGTAACATTATTTCTGCTATATGTACCAATTCTTCTATTTTATCAAAGTCATCTTCAGTCATTTTTGCATTAAATTTTATGTTTACAGATGATTCAATCTTATTTTTGTCTAAAATGGATTGTTTAATGTTATAAAACGGCGTATATTGTTCATTTGTTTTATTTTGAAATAAAAGGAGACTTCTTTGAATAATTTCAATTTCCATTGTTTTAGGTAGGAAAAATTCAAATTCTATAAAACAGCCTACATCAGTATTTCCATTGATTAATTCATTAAATAAATCACTTGCCGTAGTACTCATTGTAATTTTACAACTTGTTGTATAGGACTGCTTACTTAATTTTTTATATTGGATTGAGAACAGTCGATCCATTTTTGAAAGATTAACATAATCATTTCGATCAATTATTTCATATTCTCCATCTAAATCTTTATCATAAATAAGCCCTTCTAATATAACCTTCATATTATCAAAAGCAGTTGGATCAAACATAAAAACTTTCTCCTTTAGTATTAAATCTTAAAAACAAAAAATAATCCGATAAAATCAACCAGTTTCAATTTTATCGGACATATTTTTTAACTTATTATTTCAAATTGACTATTATAAAGATTTGCATAGAAACCTTCTTTTTCCATTAACTCGTCATGAGTACCTTGTTCAACAATATCTCCATCCTTCATACAAAGGATTAAATCTGCATTTCGAATCGTCGATAATCGATGGGCAATTACAAAACTTGTTCTTCCCTTCATCAGATTATCCATTGCCTTTTGTATTAAAGCTTCAGTTCTAGTATCAACACTACTCGTTGCTTCATCTAAAATTAATATTTCAGGGTCTGCCAAAATTGCTCGAGCAATTGTTAATAATTGCTTTTGACCTTGTGAAATATTATTTGCTTCTTCGTTAAGCTTCATATTATAGCCGTCCGGTAAAGCACGAATAAAATGATCAGCTTGAGCAGAAATCGATGCATTTTTGACATCTTCATCACTTGCTTCAAGTTTTCCAAATCGGATATTTTCTGAAATAGTACCATTAAATAGCCATGTATCTTGAAGAACCATTCCAAATAATGACCTTAGTTCGTCTCGTTTGTAGTTCTTTATGTCATGACCACCAATCGAGATTTCTCCACTATTAACATCATAAAAACGCATTAATAAATTAACAATTGTTGATTTTCCTGCTCCAGTTGGTCCAACAATGGCAACTTTCTGCCCAGGTTCGACAACTAAATTAAAATCATGAATTATCGTTTTATCTGGTGTATAACCAAAAGCAACATGATTAAATCGAACTTGACTGTTGACTTCATTTTCCTTAATTGAAATCGCATTCGTCTCTTCAGGTACTTCTTCTACTTCTTGTAAAAATTCAAATACTCTTTCTGCTGCCGCTGCAGTTTGCTGAAGAATGTTTGAAATATTTGCGATTTGTGAGATTGGCTGTGTAAATGATCTTACATATTGAATAAAAGCTTGAATACCACCTACTGTCATTGAACCGTTCGCTGTAAAATAACCACCTAATATACAAATAGCAACATAACCGATATTTCCAATAAAAGCTGTAATTGGAATCATCAGACCAGATAAAAAATTAGCTCTCCATGCTGATTTATATAGTTCATCATTATACTGACCAAATGTTTTTGTCGATTCCTCTTCACCACTAAACGCTTTAACTAGAACATGATTTCCTAACATCTCTTCTACATGACCATTAACTTTTCCTAAAAATCTTTGCTGGTTAATAAAATGCTTTTGTGATTTTTTAACGATCATCATAACAAAGACCATTGAAAGTGGTAAGATACATAACGCGACAATTGTAAGTTCCCAACTAATTGAAATCATCATAATTGAGATCCCAATTATAGAAGTAATCGATGTAATAATTTGTGTTAAACTTTGGTTTAATGTTTGATTAATTGTATCGACATCATTTGTAATTCTTGAAAGAACTTCACCATGATTAGTCTTATCAAAATAACTTAAAGGCAATTTATGAACTTTGTCATTTATATCACTTCTTAGCTTAAAAGTTACTTTTGCTGTAACACCGCTCATCACATAGCCTTGTAAGTATGCAAAAATAGAGCTTAATACATATAATCCGATTAACCACAAACCAATGACACTAATTTTCCCAAAGTCAACATGGCCAGTACCACTGATTTGTTTCATTACGCCAGTAAAAATTTGATCAGTTGCTTTCCCAAGTATTTTTGGACCTAAAATTGTAAAAATAGTTGAAAGAATCGCCAAAATAAATATGAAAAAGATTTTACTTTTATAGACCCCAATATAACTCATCAATTTAGCCATTGAACCTTTAAAGTCTTTAGCTTTTTGACCAGCCATAGGAATATTTCTTCCAAACATTTGTCCAGGCCCACGTCCACCGCTCTGGTTTTGAAGAGTATTTTTATTAGAATTGCTCATGCTAATTCCTCCTTGGACAACTGCGATGAAGCAATTTCTAAGTATTCAGGGCAACTTTTTAGTAGTTCTTTATGTGTACCTTTGCCGACGATTTTGCCACTATCTACAACAATAATGTGTTCGGCATTCATAATTGTACTAACTCGTTGAGCAATGACAATCATTGTACTATTACTTATATTTTCATTTAGTGCCTTTCTTAAGGCTAAATCGGTTTTAAAATCAAGTGCTGAGAAACTATCATCAAAAATTAGAATTTCAGGTTTTTTTGCTAAAGCTCGAGCGATTGAAATTCTTTGCTTTTGACCACCTGAAACATTGTCTCCGCCTTGAGAAATCTCGCCATTAAATTGACCTTCTTTTTTAGAAATAAACTCGCTAGCTTGAGCAATTTGAGCAACTCTTTCCATTTCTTCATCTGTAATATTTTTATTACCATATTTCAAATTCGTAGCAATTGTCCCAGTTAGTAATAGCCCCTTTTGAGGTACATAACCAAGTTTAGATCGTAAATTTTCTTGCTTAACTTCCCGAACATCAACACCATCAATTAAGATTTTTCCTTTCGTTACATCATAAAAGCGTAATATTAAATTTGCGATCGTTGTTTTGCCTGATCCAGTTGGTCCAATAATCGCAGTTGTTTGACCTGGTTTTGCGATAAAAGAAATATCACTTAGCACATCATTTTCTGCGCCTTCATAACGAAAATCAACATTTTTAAACTCAATATATCCATGCTTGTTAGAATCAAAATCCTTTTCGTTTTCCGGGTCGATTATGGATACTTCTGTAGAAAGCACCTCTGATATTCTACTAGCAGAAACAGCTGCTCTAGGTACAAGAATAAACATGATTGAAATCATTAAAAATGCTGTAATAATTTGCATTGAATATTGCATAAATGCCATCATGTCACCAACTTGCATATCAGATTTTGCAATTTGATGAGCTCCAACCCAAATAATTAATAAAGATGAACCATTCATAATCAACATCATTGAAGGCATCATTAATGACATAACTCTATTTACAAACAAGTTCGTTTTCGTTAAATCAGTGTTTACTCCTTGGAATCGCTTTTTTTCATGCAAGGAATTCCCAAACGCTCTTATTACCATTAAGCCAGTTAAGTTTTCTCTTGAAACCAGATTTAATTTATCAATCAATTTTTGAATTAATTTAAATCTAGGAATTGCGACTGTCATTATAATCATTATTAAACATAGTAGGACAATAACAGCTAGGGCAATAATCCAACTCATTGAAGCAGACTTATTTATTGCCATAATAATTCCGCCGATTCCCATAATTGGTGCATAACAAATCATTCGAATACCCATCATTAGTAAAGTTTGTATTTGCATCACATCATTTGTGCACCTTGTAATTAGTGATGCAGTTGAGAATTTATCAAACTCTTTGTTTGAAAAGCTCTCAATTTTTTTAAAAACGTCTTTACGTAAGTTTCTTGCAACGCCTGATGCAATTCGAGAAGATAGAAAGCTTACTAAAACTGTAGCTAATCCACCAAGTAAAGCAATTGCAATCATGATCAAACCAATTTTAATTATGTATAAGCTTCCAATTTTATGTAAATTCACACCTAGTTCAGTATAAAATGCTTTTGTCAACATGATTCCACTTTGGGTTAGTAAGCTTTTATCAGATGATACCGCCTTATTATGAGCATTTATTATTGTATTTTGATTTAACTTATCAAACATTGGCTGTAATTGATATAGTTTCGTCAAGTCAATTTTAGTTGTTTTCCCAGATGAACTGTTTTTTGTATGTTTGACTTTCCCACTCGATCCTTCTTGTATGATATTAAAAAGTGTCCACGTAGATGCTCCAAATGTACGATCGAGTTTTTTATCAATGTTTTCATTCGTTTCGTTTTTGATATATAAGTTTTTTTCTGCATTTTTGTAAATACTTTTATAGGTTTTACCATCGGAGTTTTTATCTGTTGCAGATTTCAAACTATAATTTTTATATACCATTTCTTTTTCATTTACTGTCATAAAGGTTGTCATTAGTTTTAAACCTTTTTGACTTATTGCATCTGGAGCAACATGTAATATTCCATTTTGCTGTATTCCATTGTTTACGATATCAGACATATAGTTAGGTAAGTTCAAATCACACATAGCCTGACCAAATAAAAATAAAATGGCTAATATTAAACTTGTACTAAATGATTTTAAATATTTAGCTAATTTTATCAATTTAGCATCTCCCCCCCAATTATTTACTTTACAAAATTACTCATTGTTATAATTTAATACTATATTTTATCTCACTCATACTGAAAAAACTCGCATTGAATGCGAGTATATTTTTCAAAAAATAATTATTAGAATAAACCTTTTGGACGCCCTTGTTGATCTACATCCATATTTAATGCTGCTGGTTTTTTAGGTAGCCCAGGCATTGTCATTACGTTTCCTGTAAGCGCAACAATAAATCCAGCACCGATTGATGCTTTAAGCTCTCTAATTTCTACTTTGAATCCAGTAGGACGACCTACTAAACTTGGTTGGTCTGATAGGGAATATTGAGTTTTAGCCATACAAATTGGTAGTTGATCCCAACCATTTTCATTAAATTCTATAATCTGTTTTTTTGCTTTAGGTGAAAAATTCACTCCATCAGCACCATAAACTTCTTTTGCAATTTTTTCTATTTTATTTTCAATGCTGTCTGTTAATTCATATAAATAGTTAAACTTTGCTTTAGGATTTTTTAATATATTAACAAGAGATTCAGCTAGCTCTACGCCACCTTTACCCCCATGTTCCCAAACTTCAGTTAAGACGATTCTAATACCATTATCTTGTCCCCATTGTTTTAATACACTTATTTCGTCTTCAGAATCGGTAATAAATTTATTAATTGCAACTACAACAGGTACGTTAAATTTAGAAACTGTTTCTACATGCTTCTCAAGGTTTTTAATACCATCCTTAACGGCTAATGAATTTTCATTCGCTAATTCATTTTTATTTACTCCACCGTGCATTTTTAATGCTCTAATTGTAGCAACAATAACAACCGCATCTGGTGTAACTCCTAATGCCCTAGTTTTAATATTTAAGAACTTTTCTGCACCTAAATCTGCACCAAAACCAGCTTCTGTTACAACAAAATCTCCTAATTTCATCGCCATTTTAGTGGCGATTACACTGTTGCATCCATGAGCAATATTTGCAAATGGTCCACCATGTATAATTGCTGGAGTGTGTTCAATCGTTTGAACAAGATTCGGCTTAATTGCATCTTTAAGCAATAATGTAAGAGCACCTTCTACTTTTAAGTCTCCTACAGTTACCGGTGTTTTATGTATAGAATAGGCCACTACAATTCGTTTAAGTCTTTCTTTTAAATCTTGAATTGATGACGCTAGACAAAGTACTGCCATGATTTCTGAAGCAACTGTAATATCAAATCCATCTTCTCGAGGTACACCACCAGAAGGTCCACCTAAACCTACAATGACATTTCTTAAAGCACGATCATTTAAATCAACTACACGCTTCCATGTGATTCTGCGCACATCAATTTCCAAATCATTTCCTTGATGGATATGATTATCAATAAATGCTGCTAATGCATTATTGGCAGTTGTAATCGCATGGATATCACCGTTAAAATGCAAATTAATATCATCCATAGGTAATACTTGAGAATAGCCTCCTCCAGTTGCTCCACCTTTAACTCCCATTGTTGGACCTAAAGAAGGTTCGCGCAATGCAACAATTGCATTTTTGCCAATTTGGTGAAACGCTTGAGCAAGTCCAACAGTCACTGTAGATTTCCCTTCACCAGCAGGAGTAGGATTTATTGAAGTGACTAAAATTAATTTTCCATCTTCACTTTTATTTAATCGGTCAAGTACTGATAATGATAATTTTGCTTTATAATGACCATAATTTTCTATATCTTCTTCAAATAAGTTCAAATCATCTGCGATTTCTGTAATTTTTTTCATTTTTGATTCAAAAGCAATTTCTAAATCTGACTTCACTTCACTCATTCACTCATCTCCAATTACATTCTTTATAACAAAAATTATAGCATAATTTTACTTTAAATTCATTTTCTAATATTCGAAATTCTTTATTCATTTCTTTCAAAAATTACTAATACTTACTACTTATCATCGTAATTCTTAGTCACATACTAGAGGTAAGGCATTAAAAGAAAGGAGTGTTAATTTATGTATCGTCATAGAAAGCATAATGAACAAAAACATAATCACAATTTACCAAATGATAACAATGATCACAACGAAGAATATAGTGCAGAGTTTTATCCGACGAGGGATGTTTTTTATACAGACACGACTTCAGATAAATCTCATGCAACTGGAATTGTAATTGGATACGTAGCTTTATTTTTTTCACTATTTTCGTTATTTTTAATGCCTGTACTGTTTGGGATCATTGGAATTGCTATTGGTATTTACAGTGTAACAAAAGGTCACTCCACTTTAGGTTATACAGCAATTGGTTTTGGATTATTTTCGGTAATCGTCACTATTTTTTATAATTTATTAATCGTCTTAAGTGCGATTCTTTAACAATAGATTTAAAAAAGCAAAAAAAAAGACCTTTAAGGTCCTTTCAAACTTTTGGAATTTCAAGAGTAAATTGAAAGGGCCTTAAAGAATTCCCCTTAAAGAATTCTTGCGATAAATGAATGATTTTCGTTTTTACAATCCCACGATTATCAACATTGTTTACAGAATAAAATCCTTTAAACTTCAACTACTGTCCATTCATCATCTTTCTTCGAATAACTTAAATTTGCTATATGATTTGTCAGTTCACGATAATCTTCTACATTTTCTAAAACTTCATCTACACCAGAATAAAAATCCACACGGAAAATTGGGATTTCTATCACTTTTCTATTTTCAACACGCTCACTCAAATCAATAATTAATCCATCTTCCATTAACGGATATAAAGTCAACATTAATTTAATATTGATTGGATTAACTTGTTTTGAACGATTAAATATATTTATACTTCGTCTCTGAAGTTGAGTAATTTTATAAGAAATAACATTACAAAGCATAAAGATAAAATCATTAATTCGTTTATAATAGACCTTTTGGTACATTCCGTCACTTATATTCATGTATGCAAAAGAATTATTTAGTCTAGGTATAAATGGTTTTTGTAATGGTTCTTTTTTGTGAGCAAGATAAAGTAATTCTGCTATTTCTTTAGGCTCTAATTCGTCCAAATCTGCTAATTCTTCAAAATCAATCCAACAAAGATCTTCATGCTCGTCATGTTCCATTATAAATTTATTAATATCCTCTCTTTCTACATAATAAAAAGAGGAATTTAAATTAAAATCAGACCATTGAATATCGTGTTTTAGCAAAAGAATGTTTTGAAGTGGAAAAGGAAGTCCTTGAACAAACTCTTTATAATTTATTCCAGATGTTATAAAGCAATGATTATGCTTATCACCATATATATAGATAATCTCCTTTATTGAATCAATTCCCGCCAACGATATTGCCACCTTTAAATTTTTTCTTTATCATATCATATTTTATACTAATTTTATCATCTAAAATGATAAATTTCATTTTTTTTTACCTATATAGTTTTACATTTTTTACCAAAATATCACTTTTTCATCCTTTTAAATTCGTTAAACAGGTGGTCTACATGTAGAAGTTGTTTTTGTTTGAATTGGTTCTTGCGTAACAGAACGAATATTCCACTCACCATTATCATTTGTAAAATTAAATTTAACTAGAGTGTAAGGTGGCTGTTGATTTTGTTTATATGCTACAAGTTGAATAGTTGCTTCAAATACGTATGTACCATTATATTTCTTTTTTATATTCGTGATTGCCGCACAATTATATTGTTCACCTGGACCAAAAATTTTATATAAACGACTATTTATACTAGGAAATAAGATTGATAATACCGCATCCTCTAACACTTCATTCTGAACTGCAAACGAACTAGCCGGTTTCGAGGCTACAATTAAACACGTTAATAAAATGACAATAAACCCTCTCTTCATATTGACCCCTCCATCTACGATTAAAATCTATTTACTATCTATTCTTTACAATTTAATGAAGGATATGTTAGCGATGGGATAAGATAAAAAAAGTGAGGTAACTAACAGTCAACGTAACTGACAAGTAGTCGCCCCCAATTTGAATTCAAGAAACATTGTTGAGCTTAAATTGGATGGGATTTTAGTGGTGTTTTTCAAGGATGATTGATTTTATGATATCTATTTCTTGTTTTTCGGTAGATTCCAACACTTTTTTAGAGAGTTTAGAAAGATTTAGAGCAAACTTATGAATTTTCCATTTTAATATAGCTATTATTAATTGCGAGTTACCATAACCAGTATAGGTATTAGCCGATTTAATTTGGGTTTTCTGGGAAATTAATTGCAGTTTTTCTCCTTTTATTTGAAGCTTCGTTAATTTTAATTGCAGTTTCACTATTTTTAATTGTACTTAAATCTTTATTTGCATATTTCACTGTTTTATTTGCATAGCCAAGACTTCTTATTTGCACTTCGATTTTTGTAACTACTCTTTAAATAGAAAAATGAGGATGCCCCTTAGGACACCCTCTATTAGTCGTTCCCTTATTTTTACTGATGATCCCAATAGTATTTGCTTAAAATATCTGAAAGCAAGTCAATTGTTCGGTATAGTTCAGGTAATGTATTATCAACCCCACCGACTTCTATTAAAATCGAGTTAGGAGATAAGTCTTGGTTGTATACTCCATTCCCTTGTTTATAGTTTTTACTATAAATTCCGCGTGTTAATCCTTTGTTAAATTTCATTATTTCACTATTTAAATCTTTTGCTAAAGCTAAATTCTTTTGATAATTTTTGTTTTCTACACCAACAATAAAGTATAGTTTTGCATATTTTTGACCATTTATCTCGGTAGTTGTCACTTTACCCCTTTGATCATCACGATGAATGTCAATTAGATAATTTAAATCCTTATCTTGTGAAAGGGCATTTTGTACAACCAGTCTAGACATTTTATATGATTTTCCCCAATCCCAATGTCTTTTCGTTAATTCAGCTCCAATATTCGTTTTATCATCAATTGCACCAATTCCATTTGCTTCTAAATTATTTTTCAACCGTTCACCTAATAAACTTACATTTACTTTCGGAGATGATGCTTGATTAGGTTCCTTTGCACCAGGAATTAAAGGTAGAAAAGATTCCCAACTATGCGTGTGGTAAATAAAAAATACATCTTTTCCATTTGTCGTTTTTGATGGTGGATTAGCTGGATTTTTAATTGGCTCATTTACTGGATCTTTAACATTTGGATTTTGGTTAATTTCTGCCAATGTTAAACTCGATTCGATTGGTAGATTTGTAAAATCAATCCCTTCACCGGCAACTAAAATATTATTTTCAAATTTTGTCATGCTAGATATTTCATGAACTAATAAACTTTTTGGGTCATACAGTCTAATATTTGTAATAAACGAAAAAAGTATATTCGTGATAGGTTGTCCATCTTTTTTCGATTCGTTACCTAACTTAAAGTGACCGTTTTCGTACTCAAATGCTTTAATAAATCCTTCATAACTCATTTTTTCGAACCATTGATGAATATAGTATGATTTTGTATTTTTCATTGATGTTACAAATAAACTTGCCAACAAAAATAATAAGACAATGCCTACGAAGACACTTGCCGTCACACGTTTAAGATTTATAGATTTAATATAAATTGATTGTCTCATTGAATCACCTCTAATAAAACGTATGTACAAGCTCTATGAAATAGAATTGAAAATTTATTAATTCATTTTAATATTCGACTAAACTCTTTAAAAAATTATTTTCTAGACGATCCATTTTAAATGAAAAATAAAAAAAGAGATGCCAAAATAGCACCTCCTAAATCATTGTTCGTATATTGTTTTCTAAGTTTTAAATTACATATTGCAACGGCTGAAGTTAGTTAACGGATTAACTACGCATCCGTTTCTTGCAGCTTCTAATTGTGTTTGGCAGAATGAGCTTTCAGCAGGTGAAACCATATTGTTTCTTCTGTTTCTTTTGCATCCGCATCCTCTGCGTCGATTGTTTTCCGTGTTTTCAGCCATAACTCGTTCTTCTTTGCATTCACAACATGGTCTACGAACTTCAACAAACTCTCTCATATCTCTTGCTGGAGATACTTCTTCTCTCTCTTCTCTACGATTGCAACCACAAAATCCCCACATTTAAAAACACCTCTATAATTATTTATTGTACATTTATAACATACGTAAAAATTTAGATATTGAATGTGTACATGTCTAGATATAAACAAGTTTTTTTAATTATTTTTCTAATTCCGGTAAGTGAAATTTTTAAAATCTTTGTTTTTGAATGAATTGTTTAGTTATTTAACCAAAAATGTAAAAAAAATGAGCCACTTGGGCTCATTTTATTTATTACGATAAACATATTCATCTTTTGGTGGTTGAATCTCCTTAATTTTGGTCGCTTCTACATAAGGAATATTAACTTTAAATGGTTGATAGTACATTTGTTGTATATTACCTGTAACCTCAATCCACTGATCATTTTTAAACTTTTGATTATCAGGTAAGTTAATAAGCAATCCATATACACCTGAATCAGCGACACAGTGAATGATTCCAAACCTGAATAAGAAAACTTGATTTTTATTTAAGCTTTTTTCATGATAAATAAAACCTTTATAAGTTAGTTGTTTTCCTAAATACTTTCCAGGCTCATCATATAAAACTTCCATTCCTTTAAGAAAGTCATAATCATTCAAAACGATACTTTGTTTATTAATATATTCTTTTGATTCTTGTTTAATTAATTGTTGATAGCCTTCTTGTCCATAATAAATACTTAAATCAGGTTTTAAATATTGTCTTTCCATAAATGGATCATTATTTCCTGGTTCAGAAACAGGAAAATGGAAGCCTTTTGCATGAACAATTGTAGAATCTAAAGTGGCAACAGGTAAGAAAATACCTGTAAATAATGGGAAAATAAAGACTAATCCATTTAACATCTTTTTAAAGCCTTTTGCTTCTTTATGAACATGCCCATGCACACAAGTATGATCACATTGATGATCATGAGAGTGGCTATGAGCGTGGTCGTGGTCATGGTTTTCACCTTCATCACGACTAGTCCTTAAAACATGAATAACTTGTATTATCGTTAAAAAAGCAAATAATATCCCAGCTGTCAGAGATAAATAAGAGTATTTCATATTAATATATTTTGAGATCGTACCCTTAATATGCAATTGCATTAAAAAGAAGGTAAATCCTAAAAGTACATATGCTCTTGCCATATCGATTCTCCCTTTAAATTAATAGTGTAGTGATAAATGTTAAAGAAATTACTAATCCAATAATAATTAATACATAACGACTTTTGAAATGTTGGAATAACATTAATGTATTTTTTATATCGATCATTGGACCAACAACCATAAATGCGACGATGGAGTTTAACGAAAACGTACTTAGAAATGAAGATGCAACAAATGCATCAGCTTCAGAGCATAGTGATAAGATAAACGCTAATGCCATCATTACTAGAATACTAGCTACTTGTCCATTACCAATATGCATTAAAGTAGCAGTAGGTATAAATGTTTGTACAAAAGCGGCAATAAAAGCACCTAAAATTAAGAATTTACCCATCGAGAAAAATTCTTCAATAGCATGTACACAAACGCTCCATAATTTCTTTTTAACCGGTACTGAATTGTCTACAGGAATTGTCACTAAATTATTTTTTAATGGATTATCAATTTTCAAATATGATAATACGATCCCAATAATATAAGCAACAATCATTGCAGCCCCAGCGCGATAAATAACCATTTGAATACTATTACCAAAAGCAATAAATGTAGCAAAAAGTACAATTGGATTAATAATCGGACCTGTTAACATAAATGCTACGGCTACATAGTGAGGTACGCCTTTTTTAATTAATCTACTTACGATTGGTACGATTCCACACTCACAACCTGGGAAAATAAATCCTAGTAAAATAGCAACTAAAACTGCTAAATATCTATTCTTCGGTATTATTTTATATAACATTTCTTCAGTAATAAAAATTTGAATAATCCCAGAAATAAATACTCCGATTAAAATGAATGGTAGTGCTTCGACTACAATCGAAATAAATATAGTATTCATTTGTAAGAATGAATGGTAAAAATTCATGTTTGTAATCATATTCTCTCTCCCATTGTACTTTTAAAAATGAAAACTCACAAAACCTCCGAATGACCGGCGGCTTTGTGAGTTAAAAGTACCTTTTTTTCCAAAATATTAATGCAATTGTTGTTGACAATATCGCTGAAATACCAATTACGATTGGAAATGCATGTGGTATTTTTGCTAATGGTATGTTATCAACGTTCATTCCATAAAAACTTGAAACCATTGTTGGAATGGATAAAATAATTGTAATAGAAGTTAAAAATTTCATTACAATATTTAAATTATTTGAAATAACTGAAGCAAATGTGTTCATCATCCCACTTAGGATATTACTATAAACCTCTGCCATTTCTATTGCCTGTTTATTTTCAATAATAACATCTTCTAATAAATCTTCATCATCTTCATACATTTTTAAAATATTGCCTTTAAGAATCTTTTGCATGACGATTTTATTCGATTTCAGTGAAGTAGTAAAATAAACTAAACTTTTTTCAAGGTTCAGCATCGTGAATAATTCTTGATTTCGTGTTGATTGATGTAATTCAGCTTCAATTTCATTAGTTTTGCGATTAATTTGTTTAAGATAACGTAAATAATAGGTTGAAGTTGTATGCAACAGTTGAAGTGCAAATCTCGTCTTTTTAAAAGTAAAAAAGCCTTTTACTTTTTGGTAAATAAATCTTTCAAAAATTGGATTTTCACTTAAACAGATTGTAACAAACGTATTAGACGAAATAATCATCCCGATCGGTATTGTGTCAAAAATCGTATGCCCATTATCATCATGAGCTACAATTGGAATATCAACAATAATTAGAGTGTGCTCCCCTTCGACCTCTATCCTTGAACGCTCTTCATCATCAAGTGGGTCTTTAATAAAATCTAAATCTAAGTCAAGCTTTTGAACTAGATATTGAATTTCTTGCTCTGTTGGATTGATTGCATTAATCCAGCAACCTTTTTCGATTACGTCGACTTGATTTAGTTTCCCTTGTGCATCTGAAACATAAAAATTTAGCATTTTAATTCACCTCTAATTCTAAAACAAAACCTACACAATAATAGCATACGAAACATTTTTATATGTTTCAACCTTTATTAAAAAGAAAGTCTAAATTCTAATAAACAAGCGCTTTAAGCTACTATTTTAGTAAGCATTTATACTATTCATAAATAAAGAAAAAGGCCACTTATAGTGACCCAGTTTTTAATATCCACTTTTATAAAAATAATGCATATCACTTAATTCATCAACATATTGATAAACTTCCAATTGGCTCTGAAGCTGTTCTTTTGTATGTACAGAATAATCTTCCGAATTTAATTGATTTTGAACATTTGTAAGAGTATTTAAAATATCAGATTTTAATACATCATACGACATAGAATACATAAAAATCATCCTTCCAATTGAAATTTAACATATTATATGTAATATCACGCAAAACAAATCATTTTTATTTTAAATTTCTATTTTTTCGAAACTAACTTTTTTATTAAAAAGTACACAACTAATAACGCAGCTGCTATTACTGCAATCATTGGAGTATATGGAGTCAATACTTCCTTAGCAGTTTCCCAGTTTTTACCTAGTTTCTCACCTATTAATACAAAAAGGATTGACCATGGAATGATCGCAATTACTGTATAAAGACTAAATTTACCTATTGGCATCTTTGCAAGTCCTGCTGGAATCGATATAGCATGTCTTACAATCGGAATAAAACGTGCCGTAAATACGACTCCTACACCATATTTTGAAAACCATTTTTCAGCTAAATCAAGGTGATGCTTATTAATTAAAATATATTTACCATATTTTTCAATAATTGGTCGACCACCAAAATAACCTAACCAATATAAAAATAATTGTGCAATAGTTCCCCCTATTACTCCTGCTACCACTGCTCCAACAAAATTTATATGCCCTCCAGCTACAAGATAGCCAGCATAGGCTAAAACGATTTCACTCGGAATAACTTCAATCATTAATCCTAATGCAACCCCTAAATATCCTAATGATGCAAAAAAATCTAATATCTGATGTATGATATTTGTCAATAGGATCCTCCTCCCTAAAAAAACAACTTGTACTACAATGATAATACAAAGGAAGTTAAAATATGTCAAAATTAAGTAATTTTGGATTTATTTGATTTTACAGTGCCAAATTCCAATAATCATCTATAATTTTGATGTTCCTTCTTATTTTACGTATTTGATTTTGCTGAAGCTACGAGCCGTGTAGAAGGCTCTATACTCATTCATAAAAAAAAGGCTGTCCAAGTCAGTGACCTGACAATGGAGCAGCCTTTTATCATTTCTTAATTATTTAATTTCAACGTATTTGTAAGTGAAGTCTGAACCAAATGAATGCTCAATTAAGCCATGTACTTTTGGTTTCATAACGTATGCAAGAGCACGTTGGTAAATCGGAAGAATTGCAGCATTGTCTTGTACTAAGATTTTTTCTGCTTTTAAGAATGCGTCAGTACGTTTAGCTGGATCTAATAATAATGCTCCACCAGCTTGAGTGATTAAGTTATCATACTCAGCATTTGAGAATCCCATTTGGTTGAATGGGCTCTTAGAAGTCCACATATCGAAGAATGTCATTGGATCTTTATAGTCTGGACCCCATCCGCCGAATGATACTTCATAATCTTTCTTTGAGTTTAAATCTAATTGTTGTGCAAATGGAACTGATTTAATGTTAATTTTTAATCCTGGTAAGTTTTTAGTTAATTCACCTTGTAGGTATTCACTAATTTTTTTGTTAGTATCAGTATCTGATCCTAATAATTCGATTGTTACATCTTTCTTACCAATTTCTTTTAAGCCTTGTTCCCATAATGTTTTAGCATCAGTTGGATCGTATTTAACTAAATCGCCAGAAGCTTCACGGAAATCTTTACCGTTTGCATCTAAGAAGTTACTTGGAGCTAAACCATATAATGGTACTGAACCATTATTTAAAATAGTTCCAGTAATATCTTCACGGTTAAATGCTTCGTTTAATGCTTTACGGATGTTTACATTTTTAAGAGCTGGATTTTTATCTTCGTTTACACGTAAGAAGAATACTGTTGGCTCTTTAGTAGTTCCGTAATCAGGGTTGTTTTTATATTTATCAACATACTCTGCTGTTAAACCTGCACGGTCAACTGCACCTGTTTCATAAAGGTTAACACCAGTTCCTGGGTCTTTTACAATTTTAAAGTTTACTTCTTTTAATTTTACGCTAGTAGCATCATAGTACTCAGGGTTTTTAACTAATTTATAGCTTTCATCATGCTTCCATTCTTTCATTTGGAAAGGACCGTCAAAGATCATGTTTCCAGCTTCTAAAGCATAATTTTTACCTTGAGATTCAACATACTTTTGATTTAATGGTAAGAATGTTGGGAATGTTACTAAAGAATCGAAATATGGAATAGCTTTCGCTAATTTAACTTCTAAAGTTTTATCATCGATTGCTTTAACTCCTAATTGGTCAACTGGTTTTTTACCAGTAGTAACATCTTCACCGTTTTGTAATACATTCATCATGAATGCATACTCAGAAGCAACTTTTGGATCTGCAGCGCGTTTCCAAGCGTAAACGAAGTCTGCTGCAGTTACAGCGTCACCATTAGACCATTTAGCATCACGTAAGTGGAATGTATAAGTTAAACCATCAGCTGACTTATCAGTAGTTTCTGCGATACCAGGTTTTACTACGTCACCTTCACCTAATACATTTAATCCTTCCATAATGTTACCTAATACGTTGAAAGATTCTGCATCAGTAGAAGTACTAGAATCAAGACCTGGTAATTCAGCTCCGCCTAGTAAGTTCAATACTTGTGGTTTTGCTTTTGCTGTTTCTTTTTTACCATCATTTGAGTTGTCTGAGTTACATGCAGATAAAAGCATGCTCACAGCAACTGATAAAGATAGAAAATACGATACCTTCTTTTTCATTAGAATTGCCTCCCCAAAATTAAACAATTAGACTTAAAAACTATTAAAATATTCAAACAATTTTCACTGTTCGAACAGTTAATAATATTTAACTTACTTTCATTTTACATACTTTTTAGAAAATATCAACACTAATTCGACATTTTTTTCAAAAAATATTAATAAATCTGAATAAAAGTTCACTTTTTTGTAATTAACATTACATTTTTGTATTAATTTTTGCAGATTCAACGAAAACTTTTAATAATTGCCCCAATTTCAATAAATGTTTTAAGTGGGACAAATATGTATATTTTTTTTAAAAAGTCTAAAAATAGACTATTTATATTTGAGAACTGCAGAAAATATCATGATCTAGTCCATCTTTTTAAAAACAGTTACCAACTGGACACCACTTTAACATTCACTTTTGGGTAATTTGTTATACACAAATTACCTAAATTTAATATTAAATTGGAGAAAATAATTCTAAAAAAAATGAGAAAATATTAAGATTTTCACGTGATCCTGATTCATTTCTTTTGAAGTTGTTACCGATAAAACCAATTTTTTTTGAACGACTTTTTTCGTTTTTCTAATTATTCTCCCTCGCTTTAATATGTTTGGAAATCTATGGAACGTCTTTGAGCCAATTAATTTTTTTTCGTAATTCGAAAGTAATTTACTCAAATAAATCGGAAAAATGAGGTAATTAATCAATAAGCACTAGCATAAAAACCAGCAAATATACTTCCATTTTTCAATTGTTTAGTACATGGAGAATCCGTCAAATGTATATTTGAATAGAAGATAACATAATTTTAATTACAGGCTTAACTACTAAGAGTTCACCTTTTTTGTTACACATGAATCTTTCATGAGTTAGATAAATTCTCTATTTTCCATTTTTAGTTACTCATGAACCTTTTATGAGTTAAAAAAATCACCTTTTTTCACTTTTTTCTTACTCATGAACCCGTTATGAGTTAAATAAATACCCCCCAATTGCCTTTTTTGTTACTTATCGAGCGTTTATGAATTAGATAATTCCAGCCATTTTTAGGACTAAATAATTATGATGTTCTTACTCTATTAAATTAAAATTTTAGTTTTTAACGAAAAAACAAAGGTTGTCTTTTTAGACAACCTTTGTTTAAGAAATTGATTTAATTTGTTATTTTGTGGAGTTCATTATTTTTATTCTTCCTATATATATTGAAAAACGTCATTTAGATCCCCCATTTTTCTTCTAGACACATGGAAAAATTAAATAAGGGCCGCCTAAGCGTCAGCTACACTGACTTTTAGGCTGGCCCCAATAATATTATTTTTCGTTAGACGCCCATTTGTAAGAGAAATCTCCTCCAAATTTGTGCGCAATAATACCTTTAACTGATTTCTTTTCTAAATAAGCGCGTCCGCGTTGGTAAATTGGAGAAATACCAGCTTCATCCATGATAACTTTCTCAGCTTGTACCATATCGTCCCAACGTTTTTGTGGATCTGCTTCTTTTTTCGCAGCATTTACTAATTCATCATATTTTGGATTATTGTATGCCATCTCATTGAATGGGCTGTTTGATAAGAACATATCAATGAATGTCATTGGATCTGGATAATCTGGTCCCCAACCTGAGAATGAGAAGTCATAGTCTAATTTTTTCTCTGAATCAAGTTTGATTTCAAAAGGTTGTGGAGCTACTGTAATTGTTAAGCCAGGTAAGTTCTTCATAAGCTCACCAGCGACATACTCAGCTGCTTTTTTACGAGTTGTGTCATCATATGAAAGCATTTTTAACTCAATTTTATTTTTGCCTAGTTCTTTCTTAGCTTCAGACCATAATTTTTGAGCTTCCTTCACATTATATTTATTGAAGTCTCCATTATGATCACGGAAGTCTTTTTGATCTGGACCTTTTACCCACTCAGATGGTACTAACCAATATGCAGGTTTTGAACCGTCATTTAAAATAGAAGAAGTAATAGCTTCTTTATCATAAGCTAAGTCAAACGCTTGACGAACCTTAGCATTTTTGAAAAGTGGTAGTTTTTCATTGAAACGGAAGAATACTAAACGAGCATCTAATTGAGTTTTGTAATCTGGATCGTTTTTATATTTATCAACGAACTCAGAATCTAACATTACTTTGTCAAGATCACCGTTTTGATATAAGTTAACAGCTGATGAAGTATCTTTAACTACATTGTATTTAATTTCATCTAACTTAACAGCGTCTTTGTCCCAATACTTTTCGTTTTTCTCTAATGTAAAACTTTGCTCATGTTTCCAGTCGCTTAAAACAAACGGACCATTATATAATTGAGTATTTGCTTCTAAACCATATTTATCTCCTTTAGACTCAACCCACTTTTGGTTTTCAGGTAAGTATGTTCCAAAAGTTGTTAATTGTAAGAAATACGGTGTAGGTTGTTCTAAAGTTACCTGTAAAGTTTTATCGTCAATTGCTTTAACACCTAATTGATCTAATGGCATTTTACCATTGAAAATAGCCTCAGCATTTTTCACATAGTATAAAATGAATGAATATTCAGATGCAGTTTTAGGATCTACAGCACGTTGCCAACCGTAAACGAAGTCTTTAGCTGTTACTGGCTCACCATTAGACCATTTTGTATCACGTAAATGGAAAGTATAAGTAAGTCCATCTTTACTAACTTCGATTGAGTCTTTCTTAGCAACGCCATCTACTACTTCGTCACCTTGTCCTAAACGAAGTAAACCTTCATTTACATTGTCTAAAACTTCGAATGACATTGAATCAGTAGTTTTTGCTGAATCCATAGAAGGAATCTCAGTGGTGGTAGTTAATCTTAACGTTTGCTTTTTATCTTTCTGTGTATTAGTTGCCGTCGTTTCTGTGTCTTTGCCACAAGCCGCTAGTACCGTACTAAGTACTAATAAACTTGAAACTGTTGTTGCTAATCTACGCTTCATAAGAGCACCTCCGGATATTAGTGATTCATCAGTTAATTTACTTATTTTTCTGAAAAATCACTTATTACTTTTTCAATATACTACATATTTTTCAGAAAAAAAAGTATTTTTTTAATATTTAATTTATTTTTTATTAAAATTTCTTTAAAATTTAGTTCGAATTTCATATTTTTCTATAAGTTTTATACAATTGTAATCCTATTCACATAGTTTTTCGGCGCAAAATAAGACAAATTTCTATGAATATATGTCGAATCTTCAAACATTTCTCGAACTTCATTATTAATTTCCATTCTTGCTAATTTTTGGGTTATAATATATCTTATGAATTTGAACATATATATATTTTTATATCAATATTAGGAAGTGAATGTATGATAAGAAGAAGTATCCCAAACCTATTTACTCTAGGTAACTTATATTGTGGATTTCTATCGATTGGCTTCGCTGCTAAAGGCGAATTCAGAAATGCAGCAATTCTTATTTTAATAGGAATGATGCTAGATAGTATGGACGGTCGTGTTGCCCGAGTTTTAGGAGTACAATCTCAATTAGGAAAGGAATTAGACTCATTAGCTGATATCGTCACATTTGGAGTAGCACCTTCTTATTTAGTATTTTGTACACAATTCTCAACTGAAGGTATCTTGGGTTTAGGAATCGCTGGTTTATTCCCTTTATTTGGGGCTTACAGATTAGCTCGATTTAATGTAACACCCATTTCGACATCATTAAAATATTTTACTGGTGTACCAATTACCGCTGCAGGTGGTTTCGTCGCCTTTTTAACTTTATTCGGTAGTCGCATACCACAAATAGTCATTATCACTGTATTCGTTGCATTAGCTTTTTTAATGGTAAGTAGAATAAAAATTCCAAGCTTTAAAGATATTCCGATTCCTAAATATGCAACGATTATTACGATCTTTTTAGGATACGCTTTATACCTTGTATGGCATGCCAAAAAAGAACAGTGGCCATTTTTTATTTATATTGCGATCCCACTATACATCTTCTTTATTTTCTTTCAATTTTTCAAAAGTAAAAAGAAACAAAGTAATAATGAAAGTCAAAAACCTCGGAAATTCCGCTTAAAGCGAAAATCTTAATAAAAAGTATGTTTTGATCGATTAGCTCTACATCAAAACATACTTTTTTTGCATATTAATTCCTTTTAGTTATCATTTTTCTTGCACAATAAAAATTACTGATTTATAATGACTAAGTGTTAAATCGTAATAAGTACGATTTTGAGGCTTTTATTTAAGTTTACCTTTTGTATGATAAAAAATTTATCTTACATTTTTTTTAAAATATAAAAAGGAATGATTACGAATTAATTAAAAAATTTAATCATTTTCGTTTATTAATAGCCTCAATACAAAATACTAAGACGATTAAAATGATAGGGAGAGCATGAATATGAAATTTAGAAAATTAGCAATCACAACTTTGCTATTAGCAGGAACAATTCTATCAGCTTGTAATAAGGATACGAAGCAACAAAGTACAAAAGATAAAAATAAGCTTACGATCTATACTACAATCTATCCATTACAAGATTTTGCTGAAAAAATTGGCGGTAAATATGTTGATGTACATTCGATTTACCCTACTGGAGTCGATACTCACGATTTTGAGCCGACATCCAAACAAATTGTTAAAATCGCAAACTCTGATTTATTTGTTTATAATGGTGCAGGTATGGAACCTTTTGCTGATAAAATTAAGGATGCACTAAAAAACAATAATGTTGCATCATTAGAAGCTTCAAAAAATATTGAATTGATTAAATCCAATGAAGAAGAAGTTCACGAAGAAGATCAACATGATGTTGATCCACATGTTTGGTTAGATCCTTCTAGAGCAAAAATTGAGGCAGAAAATATTAAAGATGAATTAATCAAATTAATGCCAAAAAATAAAGAATACTTCGAAGCGAATTATGATAAAATCGACGGTCAATTTGATGAACTTGATAGTGAGTTACGAAATTTAGTTTTACATTCCAAGCGCAAAGATATCGTTGTTTCTCATGCAGCTTATGGTTATTTAGAACAACATTATGGAATTAAACAAATTCCAATTACAGGGCTATCTCCTTCTCAAGAACCTTCTCAAAAGGAATTAAAAAATGTTGTAGACTTTGTGAATAAACATAATGTTAAATATATTTTATTTGAAACGTTTGCAACACCTAAAGTTGCTTCAGTCGTAAAAGATGAAACTCATGCTGAAATTTTGAGACTTAATCACTTAGCCACTATTTCCGAAGATGATGTAAAAAAGCATAAGGATTATTTTGATTTAATGCAAGAAAATGTCGACACACTCGATAAAGCTTTAAATAACCGCTAAAAAAGGACCCCAAAAGGGTCCTTTTTTTATATCATTATACTACTTTCATGTCATTACGTATTTCTATTGATTTTTTCTTCATCTCTTTAAACATAATTTCATATAAATACGCTCCACATAATGCTAATAATGCGATTAAAATAAAAGTCCATTTATATCCAATTATACCTGCGAGTGGAATGGTTAATGGTGCGATTGTTCGTCCTAATGACCATCTTAAACCTGAAGCAGCGAAATACTGCCCTCGTTGACTTTCTGGAGCGATTTTTGCAATAAATGAGTTCTGATTCCCTACAACTAATATTTCTCCTAAAGTAAAAATTGCCATAGCAATAAAAATTACGTAGGCTGAAAGTGTAAATCCGAACAGTAACATAGAGAAAGCATAACAAACGGAAGATGCAAAAAATAAAAATCTTTCATTAAATTTATTCGCGAACTTCGTGATTAAAACAGTTAATAAAGCTACTATTAAACCGTTTTCTGCAATTGTCCAGCTAAATAATGTTTCACTCTTTGTTTTTAAAGTAAAATCGCCGAAGCTAATTAATGTTTGAACAGGTATTTTCTCTTTTATAAATACTGCTAACAATAAATCTAATTGAGTAAAAGTTTGAGAGATTAATATTCCGGCAGCAACAAATAAGAAAAATACTTTATCAGTAAATATAATGCGATAATTCTTCACTTGTTGAATAAAGACTTTAGAAATTGAAGCTTCTTTTTCTTGCTTTATTGAATCTGGCAAGGACTCCTTAATTAATAAAGCAATCATAATTGAAACTATTAAAAATATAATTGAAGATGTTGCAAATAATAAAAACCTTGCTTTAAAAAATAAGATTCCTCCAATTATTGGTCCAATTACTACATTTATATTTATCATCGTATAGAATACTGCAAATACCAAGTTTCGCTCATCTTTGTCCTCAACTGTATCTGCTACCATTGCAGAACTAGCTGGATTATAAAGCATTCCAGTAACACTAATAATCGCAAATCCTACAAAAGTTAACCAAGGAGAAGTTAAAATTGGTGAATTTGCAATCGTTAATAAGATCATACCACCAGCTTGAATAAAAGCCGAAATGACCATCATTTTCTTTCGACCATACGTATCAGCTAAATATCCGCCGATTAAATTTGCAAATACCCCAACAGCCTGTGAGCACATTAGTAAAATCCCCGAAGTAACTTTACCTAATTCTTCAGCAAAGTAAATCGCTAGAAAAGGTAAATACATCCAAAAAAATAAGCCGAAGAAAAACTCAGCTACAAGCCTTACTTTCATATTAAAATTCCACTTAAGTATATTCATGTTGTCCGCCTCCCTAACCTACTCACTGTAACATAATTAAAAATGAGCGTAAATTTAAATTTTAATTTATCCTTCTTTCTTTTAAAATTTTCGACCAATAAAATTTTTTCAATTGAAATGTTTATAAACTTTTCCTTTAGAGCATGTCTAATTTCCTAAAATGTATCATACAATTTAGTACTACATTTAGGAGGACTTCCTATGAAATTAAACTTTAGTAAAGAAGTTCGAAATATAGCATTTACATATGTTGGAACTGTAATTGGGGCAGGATTCGCCACGGGTAAGGAAATCGTAGAGTTCTTCTCTATAAACGGAGTATATGGTGCTTTGGGGATTTTATTTGCGACCATTTTATTTTGTTGGTTTGGAAGTAAAATTATGACCATTGCACATACATATAAATTGAAGTCAGCACAAGAATTTAATGTACTTTTATTTGGAGAACTCGGAGGAAATATCATTAATGCGCTTCTTTTCTTTGTACTAATTGGCGTTACAAGTGTTATGCTGTCAGGTGCTGGTGCTGTATTTAAAAATTACTTACATTTTAATTCATTGATCGGTTCGTTTATTTTTATTATCTTAACTTTTATCGTTTTAAGAAAAGGGACAAGTGGTTTATTCAGCTTAAATAATACGGTAGTCCCAATTATGTGTGCTTTTATTGCTGCAGTTTTCATTAATTCACACTTACCATTTACAATGCGCGAAATTAATTTAGATAATCTATTACCTTCCATCAATACGCTTAATATTTCAGTATTTACGAAACCAATCACTTATGTTTGTTTAAATATGGCTCTAGCACAAGCAGTCTTAGTTCCAATCGGATCAGAGTGTAAAGAAAAATCTTCTATTATACACGGTGGGATTTTAGGAGGGCTTATATTAGGCGCAATTTTATTACTAATTCACCTTAACGTTTCTGGAGTGCCTAATTTTCAACAATATGAAATACCTATGGTTGAAGTAATCAAAAAAATCCATCCAATTTTCTATTATTTTTTCTTAATGGTTATATTAGCTGAAATTTTCACTACTTTAGTTGGTAATATATATGGGATGTCTAGACAAATTAATTCATACATCCCAATAAATGCAAATGTACTCGTTATTTTATTATTAATATGCTGTCTATTTATTAGCATAATTGGTTATGGCCCACTTTTAACATTTCTTTATCCATTAATCGGATGGATTAGCTTTCTTGTCATTCTTACTTTACTTAAACCAAAAAAATCATCTTAATCACAATCATCACATACTTCATAATACAATCCAAATTCGATGTGCAACTTAGGTTTCCATTGAATCTTAAACATTCTTGATTGCCAACGTTCTAAAACAAATTGAATTGAATTTTCCTCATGATCATTAATTAAAATCATTTGATGAACTTGTAAACTCTTTACGGAGAATCGATTTTCATTTTCAACATACCAATCAATCGTTAATTCATCATACTCATTAATGATAAACTTAACGTATGTACTTGGTTTCTCCTTAAGATTAATTTCACTAAAAATGCCATCGTCCGTCACAATAATTGGAAAATCACCTTTTTCATTTTTTTCTAATTTTATTTGAAAGGTATTTTCTAAAAAGCAAATCATTTTGTCACCTTCTATTTTAAGATATGATGATAGTTTAACAAATTAAAACATGAAAAGACAGGAATATGCAGAGGCAATAGAAAAAGGATTACTCTTTGATTTTATTCAAGAGTAATCCTTCTTTTATTTTCGATTATATAAAGCTTTGTATTTAGACCATGCAGTCCTTCTTTCTTTCATCAAGCTAAGAAATTCTGGTTTACAATCGTCTAAATTAGTTAAAGCAACAAGTTCGTTATTTTTCCATTTCGTTACTATACCTTCAGTTGTATAAATCAAATATTGGTATTCTAAGTAACTTCCAAGTGACGATAAGCTTATTTGCTCAAAAATTTTTTTGGCAAAACTGTCGGAAAACGATACAAATACCGGTCTTGTGCCTACTCGATCTAAATCAAGGACATGTACAATTTTCCGATTACAATCTATGCATAACGAATAAACGGAAGGAACAATTCCACCAGTTAAAAAAACTTGTTCATTGCTATAGAATTCCTTCACTCTAATCCTCCTATTTATATTGTATATAAGTATATGCAATATAAAATAGAATTGACTAGTTAATTTATATTATCGTTCATTTTATTTTATAGAATTTTGAATAAACATGATTTTACCTGCTTCATTAAATTTTAATGATGCCTCAAATTCTTTACCATCTTTTGAAAAACCTTTTATAGTTTCAGTAGTTTCTCCACTAAGCAATTGTTTCATGGCTGATTTTGTAATTGACTTTCCTAATATTTTTTTTGAAATCGTCACATCACATTTTGTCTTTTGGAATTGATCACAGCCATAAAAAGACCCTTTATCAACCATTTTCCCTTCACATTTAAAACATTTTCCAATACTAGCTGATTTTTTCTTTGGACCAAACTTTGTATTCTGCATATCTTCAATTCGAAACTCTGAAAAATTCCATATTTTCTCATTTTCATATGCATCCAATATTATTTTCTCTGTTAATTTTTTTGTTTGCTCCATAAAATCAAGACTACTTGCTTTCCCGTCCCCAATTTCACTTAATCGTTGCTCCCATTTAGCTGTCATTTCAGGTGAAGTTAAAATATTTTCTCCAAGAGCATAAATAATAAGTTTTCCTTTATCAGTTGCGAAAACCTGATTTTTCTTAACTTCAATATATTTTCTATTTTTTAACGTACCGATAATTCCAGCCCTAGTTGCTTCTGTACCAAGTCCTTCAGTTTTATTTAAGATTTTCGTTAATTCAGGATTATCGATATGTTTCCCAGCTGATTTCATTAATGTTATTAATTGTCCCTCTGTATATCTTTTAGGAGCTTGTGTTTTCTTTTCTTTTACTTCAGCCTTTTTAACGATTCCTTCTTGTCCAATTTCAACAATTGGCAAATTTTGTTCTTCATTATTTTTTTCTTTTGCTTTTTCAAAAATAACTTTACGCCAGCCTTCTTGAACCATTATTTTCCCTTTTGAAATAAAAGTCGCTCGATCGTCTACTATCGTATGAATTGTTGTATAGTCAAAAATTGAACTAGGATAATGTGCACTTATTAATCTATTTACAATTAATTCATATATTTTCAATTCTTCATCATTCAATTTATGAATAGCTGGCACTTGTTCAGTTGGAATAATTGCATAGTGATCGGTAACCTTTTTCTCGTTAACAAAACGACTATTATTTAAAATAGACTCGTTTGGAAGAGGGAAAAATTGTGAAAATTGCTCAATGTTTTCGAGTTTTTTTAATATCTCGGGGATCATCATCGCCTCTTCCTTTGTAATAAAGCTTGAATCGGAACGCGGATATGATATATTCCCTTTAACATAAAGCTTTTGAGCAATTTCTAAAGTTTTTTGTGGAGAAAACTTATATTTAGCATTTGCATCAGCTTGTAGCGTTGATAAATTATAAAGAAAAGGAGGCTGATATTCCTTTCTTTCTTGTTCAATATCAGTAATCTTTGCCATTTTATTTTCACAAAAACTAGCAATTTTAGTAGCTAATTCACTAGATGAGATTTTAGAATCTGATTCTTTATGCCACTTTCCAAAAAACTTTTTCTTATCAAACTGAAATGTAGCATATACCTCCCAGTAAGGTTCAGATTTAAACTTTTCAATTTCAAGCTCTCTTTTCACTATAAGTGCGAGAGTAGGTGTTTGAACTCTCCCTAAAGAAAATACATCTTGAATTCCCTTTTTTTGTAAATGTAGTGAATACACTCTCGATGCATTCATCCCTACTAACCAATCGGCACAAGCTCTACTATACGCCTCAAAAAATAAGCTTTTTGTTTCATTTTCATCCAATAATTGGCTAAACCCTTTTCTAACCGCATTTTCAGTTAAAGAAGAAATCCAAAGCCTTTTCATCGGTTTTCGATTTCCAGCTAAATTTAATATAAGGCGAACAATATGTTCTCCTTCTCTCTCACAGTCTCCTGCGAGTATAATTTCATTCACTTCATCTAAATGGACTAAATTCTTTATAATCGAAAATTGATCCCATTTTCCCTTTGATACTTTATGCTTAAAACGCTCAGGTACAATAGGTAAAGTATTTAAAGACCATTTTTTCCACTTCTCATCATATTCTTCAGGTGATAACAACTCACATAAATGCCCAATAGCCCAAGTTAAATAAGCGCCTTTTGGAAAAAACTCATTTGGTTGAATGATTAAAAACCCCTTTTTCTTCTGAAAATTAAAAGGAGCAGCAAGCTTCAACCCTTGATCAGGCTTCTCAGCAATTATTAATTTCATTTTATTCCTCACAATTTAACTGATTTTTATATAACTCTTTAAGTACATACAGTTATTATATAACTAATGTAAAAACAGGAAAAGATTTAAAGGAAGGAAATGCTCGACTTAGGGTATTAAGAAGGATTATTTAATAATAGGTAATTCTAATGGTGATTTGGGTAGGGGAAGTTTCAATATTTTGCAAATTGAATTAAAATCGCAAAATAGATTGATCAACTTTATACTTGAAGAAACTGTCCATTCTAGATTCAATAAGCAAGTTAAAAAGAGGGTCCCATATGTCAGTTCAATATGAGACAGCCCCTTTTACCGTTTCTTCATTTAGCTACTACTCACACGCGGGGTTACGAGGAATTTGTATAAACTCTACTTCTTCTAAAATTCTAATTCGCTTTGTTACGATTACAACATAATTTGCTGTCCATATATATTGAGGAAAGTTATTTTCATCGACCATCATAGCCTGAAATGTATCATTCATCATTTCTTCAAATTTTTCTTCTGTTATTAAATCATGTTCAATTTGAAATTCAATCCATTCGCAATGTATCATTTCCATCTCTCCATCTCTTTATAAAGTGAAAACATGTTTTTAGCTTTAAAATTATTTTGTATTGCTTACTACAGTTGAAGTATAGCATGAGTTTTTATGTTTGTGATTTATTTCACAAATTTATTTTAAGCTTTTTTTTATTTATGAATTATTTATGTCAATTGATTGTATATTTCGTGATTAAGCGCTTACTTGACTTATAATCCTAATAGTTGTATATTAATTTCAACATTTATTATTTTAGTATTAATAAATGGAAATTCTTTCGCGCTTTATGTGCAATGTTTTAGGAGGAAAAGAAATATGCAAGGAAAAGTAAAATGGTTCAACAATGAAAAAGGTTTCGGATTCATCGAAGTTGAAGGCGGAGAAGACGTATTCGTACATTTCTCAGCTATTCAAACTGAAGGATTCAAATCATTAGAAGAAGGTGCAGAAGTTTCTTTTGACATTGTTGAAGGTAACCGTGGACCTCAAGCTGCTAACGTAGTAAAGATATAAATAATACTTGACTACATAGAGGACTGACTTATTCAGTCCTTTTTATTTTACCCTTTTTTATTTTCTTACTATGAAAAAATTTCAAAAAAACTTAATAAAAAAACAGCTCTTCTTCATTTTTCCTATTTATTTGGGAATACTACGAAGTGAAATAAGGAGGGTGAATATGTCAAACTTTAATAATTTTGAAGATGTAGAAATGAAAGTTCAAGCTGCACAAAAGCTTGTAGGTTATGCAACAATGAGCATGGACGAGCAACAATTAACTGATGCAACAACTGCAATCACTCAAGCAAGAGAACAGCTAGAAAAAATGAAAGGCCTTGCTACTGATTTGGATGAAGAGTTTTTAGTGAAACAAGAAGAAGATTTAATGCAAGTTGAGCAACAATTACGAGAAGCTCAAATATAATTAATTACCTACCTCAGGCTGTCGGAACAATCGACGGCCTTTTTATTTTGTCTACTTCCTTTATGAGATTAATAAGTTTTTTTATTGCATACTTTTTTAATTTAAAGAAGATGATTGGAACGGAAGGATACTCGACTCCTATGGGAATAGCGGGAAGGCTAAAGACCCCGCAGGCGCGCCGAGGAGGCTCAGGTCTCGCCTCATGGAAAGCGAGAATCCTATAGTGGAAATCAACATCATAATGCTTCCTTTACATTGAAAAGATTGCTGATTAATTGACAAGTTATTTCTCAACAAAAAAAGGTACATAATTAGTACCTCCTCTGTTATTCAGCAGTCTGATGTAATTGCTGACCAATCGTTTTAATTTTTTCTCCAATCGTACATTTGTTTATACAAAAAGATTGAGCGAATTTCTGACTATGGTCTTTTCTAAAATGCTTATAAACAAAACAACCATCGCAATAAGTTTTTAATAATGTATCTATTTCTTCTAAAATTTCTTTGCGTTCCATCTGTTTTCACCTCTTCATGTAACTTCAATCGTACTCATTATCTTATTCCCTTTAAGTGCTTGCGTTGCTAGACTATGAGCTTCTTTATTATCATTTCGTTTAATTAGATCTAATTGTAAGGTTATTTTTAAGTTTTTACATTTTGTTTCAATTCGATTAATAAATCTTTCATGTTGCTCTTCAAAACATGGCCAGTCTCCACTTATTTGATTTAAAACTACTTGTGAATCACCTTTTATTATAATTGTTTGTCCGCTAATATTCATTTCTTCTAATAGTAAGATTGCATTTTCTAATGCTGCAAATTCTGCCTCATTATTTGTTAAAAGTCCATCTAATTTTTCATTAAATCGTTTTCGATATTCTTTACCGTTTTGACTAAAGTATATACACACGCCTATTCCAGAACGATTTGTAGACTGATCAAATCCACCATCAAAAAATACAGTTATATTGTGTGGCTCTTCTTCAAGTTCTTTTAAATATTTTATTACTTGTTTTTTTGTCCAACTAGAATCAAATTGATCTAGAAAAATGATTTCTTTTGTCCGACCAGTACTTTCAAAGTCTTCCGCTAAAAGTAAAGCTTCTTTTATCTCTAGCCAATCTGTATCAAGTGTAATTTGGTATTTCTTTTTAGTTTGATACTTCCATATTATTTTTAGCTTCATACGTCACACCTTTTCCATTTTTATTTATAAAAGGTTGTCAACTTCTAATTTATAGTTTATAAAATAATTCAATATTTTAA
>NZ_JBHJTJ010000040.1:0-39264 GCF_042267765.1 Gottfriedia sp. NPDC056225
GATATAGTGCTGAGAAAATTAAGGATAGTTTTATTGGTTTTTTCTATTCTTTTGACATTTTTTCCGCATATTCAAGCAGGTGCTGCAACAAACGTAAAGCAATTATCTATAGGCTCTTTTCTTACAAAATGGGTTCTAGATGAACCTTCAAATACACTTTATGCCATATCATCGGATGATAAGAAATTATTTTTTATCAACTCTTCATCATTGACTATTGATAAAACCTTAACCCTAGGAGGGTCTCCTACAGACATAATAAAAAGTGATGGCAGATTATATGTTGCAATAGATAGTCTAAAACAAATAATTGTTGTGGATTTAACGAAGAAAGTCATAACTCAAACATTGAATACAACTTCTGATCCATATCAGATTGTAAAAGATGGAGATATGATTTATTACACTGAAAAAAATCTATGGAGTAGTATATACGTTTATAATTTACAAACAAATTTGGATCAAATAATACAATCTCAGTTGAGTGAGCCTGCTTTAGCAATTAATACAGAAAATCACATTTTATACATTGGTGAATCGCAGTCAATGGGTTCAAAATTGATATACTATAGCACTAAGGATAATAAAGTAATTGGAACATCAAATTATAACAATGATTATGGATTTCGGAATCCAAGTAGGAGTATTCTTTTTGATGGAGTAAATGTGTATTACGCAGGACGTGACTTTAGTCCAAATGATCCTAATCGATTTAATGGTAACTTTGGTAATAATGACAATATAATCTATGTAAACAATAATCTCGTATTCACTAATTGGAGTATATACAATAAAGATTCACACGTCAAATTAGGAGACTATGGTTATACTTCAGACCTGATAGCCTCATCCCAGAAATCTATATTTATTTTCGACTCAGGAAATAGGCAAATTAAAAGATATGATTCAAATCAAATAAATAGCTCTAACATTATCTCGCTTATTTCTGGGATAGTGTATCAATCTCAAAGTACCACTCTAAGCAATCAAATAAACGATAAAACTAGACAACTAAAAATTCAATCAAAGTTGAATAAATGGGTGTTGGATGAGCCAACACAAACATTGTATGGTATTTCAACAGATGGTAAAACTTTATTATTTATAAACTCACAGACCTTAAACCTAGAGAAAGTAATAAATTTTGCAAGCAATCCAACTGATCTTATTAAAGACAATGGAAAGCTTTATGTTGCACTTGATGATGCAAATCAAATAGTTGTGATAGATATGGCGAGTAGGACAAAAGCAAACACGTTATATACGACCAGTGACCCTTATCAAATCGCTAAGGACGGAGATAAGATTTATTATGCTGAGCGCGATCAATCATGTGACGTCTTTGTTTATAATTTACAAACCAATATAGATCAAATATTGCCAATTGGAACGCAATTTGAACCTGCTTTAGCAATTAATACAGAAAATCATATTTTATATATCGGAGAATCAGGTTTTAGTGATTCACACTTGACTTACTATAGTACAACAGATAATAAGGTTATCGGAACATTAAATGGATTTCCTTCCCCAAAGAGGAACATTCTTTTTAATGGAATAAACGTGTACTATGCAGGATCTACTTTCAGTTCAGAAAATCTAATTAAAATGTATAATTCAGAAGATTTAATCTTTGCAAAACAAAATTTCTTATTTTCTTCAACTAGTGTATTTGACGAAGGTTCGAATACGAAATTAGGAGATTTTAAAAATAAAGTAGATCTCATAGAATCGAATAGTAACAGTTTATTTATTTACAATCAGGCAGTAGATGTTGTTGAAAAATATTCGAATAACAGTGAACAATTAAGTAATTCTAATATAGGTACATTTGTTTCAGCGATCCCACATGACACCGATAGTACGAAGGGGACAGCTACACCTCTTAGTCTTACTACCGTTAATGATGATTATTATCAATATGGAGCAGATGCGATTGGGAAATTTGAAAATGAAAAGGACGTTGATTATTTCCGTATTACTTTGGATGCTGCTGGAATGATTGAAACTGACATATCTCAATTAAAAAACGCTGAGATTGAGATTGATCTATTTAATAGTAAAGATGAGTTATTAGATAGCATGTTAACAGATCATGGCAATCAAGTTATTCCTATTTTAGATCAAGGATTACCAGCGGGAACCTACTATATTAGACTATCAATAGATAATGGTACTGTTGCAAACGCAAATTATCGAATGATTGTTTATTACCGTAAAAGTAATTTTGTAGAAAAAGAAGCAAATAATACACTGAAAACTGCTAATCCAATGACTATTGGAAAAGAATATATTGGTTTTTCTGATTTTGATACAAAAGATTATTATAAAATTGAAACAAAAGAAAATGGAAAATTAACTGTTCGTGGTAGCTATTCACCATATGTAACTTTATACTATATACTTATAAATACTAAAGGCGAGCAAGTTGATGGATGGAAACTGGATCCAAAAGATACTGATGATACTAAAAATTTGTTTACGGTAGGTGTGAGAGCAGGTACTTATTATTTAGTAGTAAGTCAGGATGATGACACGTATTCAAATGAATATTACGAAACTCAAGTTAATTTTAAAGCAGATCAATTCACAGAACTAGAGAATAATGAAACAAAAGCTACTGCAACGCCTGCTCAGCTTAAGCGTACTTATAATGGCTTTATTTCATGGAAAAATGATATTGATACATTTAAAGTAAATGTACCTGCAAATGCAAACGTTACTTTTTCTTTATCGCAAGCTTTATCAACTTCATTAAAGGTTGAGGTAGTGGATAATAATAATAATAGACTAATTAAAACGTTTAATACAAAAACAGGAAAAAGTCCAATGATTTCAATAGGAAATCTGAATCTTGTAAAAGGTACTTATTTTATTAAAGTTAAGTACTTAAATGGAAAATCTGATGAAACATCATATAAATTACAGATTCAACCGAAAATTTATTGGGGAAAAGTTGAATACAAACCTGGGATCGTTGGTAAAGTAGTGGCAGTAAGTACTTCAAAAGTTTATAAACTAAAGTCAAGCAAACTAATCTACGTAAAGTCTGCTTCAAAAGGCTCTGAATTTGCTGTTTACGGTAGTGATAAATATGGATATAAGTTGGGTAACGGTTACTATGTGAAGAAAAACAAAACTGTAAAATACTACACAGTTCCAAGTCAGGTAAAAAGTAATTATGCTGCTGTAAATAAATAAGCAAAAGATAGAGTTCATTAGGTTTTAATTAAAAGGCTCAGTTAAAGTATATTAATCTAATATGATTAAATAAGTAAATAGTTTAAAAAACTAACTACATTTCAATAAAAGGTAGTTAGTTTTTTATTGTTATAATACAAAGGAATGAATTGCTTTTTTCTTAATTTCAAAATCTACAAGGGTATAAATAGAAGTAGTGGCTAATGATTCATGTCCAAGTAACTCTTGTAAAGTCCTTAAATCGACCTTTTCTTTTGCTTCTTGTAAAAGAAGTGTAGCAAAAGTATGTCTTAAGTGATGAAGTGAGAAGCGGGTAGGAGGTAATCCTGCAGCTTCTAATGATCTTTTAAATAAAACATGTAATCCTCGTGGATTAAACTTTTTCTTTCTAGAATTCAAGAAAATTGGCTCTGTAGTATGGGTTTCGGTTACAAATAAGGCATATTTTTTTAATAACGGAATAACTATTGGATGAAGTGGCAATAGTCTTTCTTTTTTTCCTTTACCAAAAATTCTTATTGTCTGTTGATGAAAATCAATTTGCTGCCATGTTAAGTCGACTAATTCTTGTCTACGCATGCCAGTTGTTGCAAATAACTTAAAGATTGATTCATTCCTTAACGAAGAAGGGCGATTATCTGCTTCTAAATATTTAAAAAGCATCTTTAATTCGATTAACGTCATATAAACGGATAACAACTTATCATGTTTAGGTGCTTCGATTCCAGCGGAAAAATCATTTTCAATAAATTGAACCTTCATACAAAAGCGACGTATTAATATTGGTGAAAGATCATCAAGTTTTGAAGAGCGGTTATTTTCCTTTAGAAAATGCAATAAACATTCAAAGTCATGGTGGTAACTATCTATAATACATTACGAATAATTCTTTTCAACTTGTAAATACATTAGAAACTCATCAAAAACATCGATTAAGTTCAAAATTAAAACCTCCTATAAAAAATTAGTAAGTAATATAAGAAAATATTACGGTCAACAAAAAAAAGAGAAGTTGACCATAGCTTTTTTTATGTCAACACAGTACAATGAAGCTGCTTATGATTATGTTCGTTATCTAGTTTACATAATATATATTATAGGGAGTTGAGGTAAAAACACTAAACTTCATCTCAATTCACAAGTATTCTTATAGTTTTGAGATGAAATGAAAAAATTTATATAAAATACATCATTAATTTAAATGATTGATTTCAATTGATAATCACTAAAATTTCTTATTTATTTTAGTTAAATCATAAAAAAAATTCCATTATCAAATTATAAAAAATTTAATATGAAAATTTACAGTAATTAAGTTTATAAAAATCTTTAACAAACCAAATTAAATCAGTTCTAATTTCATACATTCATTATTTTTTCTACATACAACTTCATTTCATTAACTATTTATAGATCTAATTAATTTTTCAATTTCAACTACTAATTTGCTCTTCATCTCAAATATTCATTTTTTACTTGTGAATTTAATCACATGTATTTCTACACAGTTAAAAAAACATCACTTATTGTTTAGTGATGTTTTTTTATGTTTATCGATCTGTTTCAGTATAGCTGATGCCAATGAATTTCTCAGTCCTCGTTTCGAATTCAACATTAACAAAAACGCCAAATTCTCTGCTTCCATTTTTTAATCGTAACCAAAGTTTGAACTTTTCGATTGAGTTGGTTGGTGATTTTTGTTCCCTACCTATATGCAAATAGTCTATTACATCCGCTTGTGGGTATTTTTGTATTGTTTTTTCTACTGCGATTTTTCCCCATTTTGCATATGGAGGATCATAAACATGTTGTTGTGCAGTAGCGATGTCTAGATTGCTGAAAATACAAAGTAAGAATGAGAAAATGAAAATGACTTTATATATTTTTTTCATATGCCCTCCTTTTTGCTTCTAACCTTACTATTTGACCACTCCACTCTATCTATCCGTGTAATGTTTGTGCAATTTATATCAGTTTTTACGCTTTTTGTTAATAAAAAGAAATTTTTTACAAATAGTAAACCTATATGTAAATGAAATAAGGAGGATTTATTTTGCAAAGAAAATTTTATTTAAAAACTGCACTGATAATTTTTTCTGTAATATGCATTTCACTGATTATGGTAAATTCATATTTGCCAAAAAAACAAGTTGATGCATTTAGTAGTCAAGTTCTAAGTCGTGGATCCACTGGTCAGGACGTTAAGGAGCTTCAAGAACGACTTATCTTTATTGGATTTCTAGACGATAAAGCTGACGGAGTTTTTGGTTGGAATACATACTGGGCTCTACGTAATTTCCAAAAGGAATTTGGTATGAAGGTTGATGGTATTGCGGGTACAAAATTAAAAGAAATGCTAACAAAAGCAACAAAAAATTATAAAGGTACTACTTCAAATAACACAGCAAATAATAACTCTAATTCAAACAATAATTCAAACAATAACTCAAATAACAATAACTCAAATAACAATAACTCAAATAACAATAATAAACCAAATACAAGTAAACCAGATAATTCGAATTCAAAACCAAATGATAAACCGATTGCAAATGCGCCAAATGGTTATACAGATAACGATATAAAATTAATAGCAAATGCTGTATACGGAGAATCTCGTGGTGAGCCGTATATTGGTCAAGTTGCTGTGGCAGCAGTTATTTTAAACCGTTTAACGAACGCTTCTTTTCCTAACTCAATATCTGGTGTTATTTATCAACCAGGTGCGTTTACAGCAGTAGCAGACGGTCAAATCAATTTAACACCAAATGCTCAAGCTAAAAAAGCAGTAATTGATGCGATTAACGGTTGGGATCCGACAACAGGATGTATTTACTATTACAATCCTAAAACAGCAACAAATCAATGGATTCGTGGTCGCCCTATTATCATTACAATTGGCCAACATATATTCTGTAAATGAGGTGTAATTATGAAAGGTAGTTGGATCGTTGCTGGTGTATTAGGAGCCGCTTTAATCGGTTCAGGTTATTATGGATATACGCAGCATCAGCAATTGAATGAAATGAATTTAAAAGCAGAAAATAATTACCAAAGAGCTTTCAACGAATTAACATTCGACATGGATTTATTACATGATAAAATCGGTACGACATTAGCAATGAATTCTAGGTCATCCCTCTCCCCTGCTTTAGCAGATGTGTGGAGAATTTCGATTCAATCAAAGTCAGATATCGCACAGCTTCCATTGAAATTTGTGCCTTTTGACAAAACGCAAGCCTTTTTAACTGGAGTTGGAAATTTTAGCTATAAAACAGCGGTGCGCGACTTAAATAAGGAACCTTTGACGGATAAGGAATTTACTTCACTAAAAAATATGTATTCAACTGCAGACAAAATTCAAGATGGATTACGTAATGTACAAACAAATATCATGAATAAAAACTTAAGTTGGATTGATGTTGGTCAAATGTCTGAAGAAAAAAAAGCACCTCGCGACAATAGTATCGTGGATGGATTTAAACATATTGAACAAGTAAAAGCAACAACTGATCAAGATTTTGGTCCTACTTTTACGAATGGTCAAGAAGCATCCAAAGGCTTAAGAAAACTTACTGGGAAAAAAATTGATCAAAATAAAGCAGAAAAAATCGCAAAAGATTTTGTTCCGCTTAAAAATGTCAGTAAAATTCAAGTCACGAGAAGTAATGGTAATAAATTTGAGCCTTTTTATGCGGTAACGATGAACCATTCTAACCCAACCGCTGATACTTATATGCAGATAACTCAAACTGCTGGTTTACCGATCTTTTTCATGACAAATCGACCAATTAGCAAACAGCAAATTAGTTTGGATGATGCAGTGAAAAAAGGGTTAAATTATTTGAATTCCAAAAACTATAAAAACATGGAATTATACGATAGTACCCAATATGATTCTGTAGGTGTACTACAATACGTAAAATCTGTAGATAACGTGCGTATTTATCCAGAAGCATTACAATTAAAAGTTGCATTAGATAACGGGCAAATTATCGGATTTAATGCTAAAAACTATATAACATCTAACCATGTACGTAAGATTCCAACGCCAAAGCTCACTTTAGAGCAAGCAAGAGCAAAACTTAATAAAAACGTAAAAGTTGAAGAAGAACGGTTAGCAATCATACTGAGTGATTTTAATAAAGAGATTCTTACTTATGAATTTTTAGGTACGTATAATCACGATACTTATGATATTTATATTAATGCAATGAATGGGAATGAAGAAAAAGTTAAAAAACTATAAGATAAAAATAGAAAAGCACAGGTTACAGACTCCCTGTGCTTTTTCTTATTAAATAAGATTTAAGTTAATTGCATTAATATATTTGGATCTTTAATTTTTTGATCTTGAGCTAATAAAACGATTTTTGATAGGATTTCTGCTGTTTTAGGATCCTCATCAATAAACGGTAAAAAGACCTTCCCTCTATGCTGTGAATGTACTGGGATAATGTATAATGATCCTTTTGCATCCTTAAATGCGTTTCCACTTCCAAGATGTACGTTATATTCTCCAAGTTTTCCTTTAATTTTAGCATGATTTTGAGAGAATTCTACATTCGTGATATTCATCAATCTTAGAGACTCATGAATAATCGCTTTTCTCATTTCGATAGTAGATAAACTAGCTTCAGGATCAACTCCTCCTACGTGAGCAATACTAACAACTAAATCAAGATCTCTCATTACTTCAGAGTAGATAATTTTAGGTATTTGTTCAATTGATATATTTTCATCTGTTTTGCGATTAAAAAATTCAATTGTCTCAATAGTAGGTGCCTCAACATCTGAAGGTGAGAACCAATCCGCAACAGCAAAAAACCTTGCAATAATATTTTCTTTATAATAAACCTTTTGAAGGCCCTCTTCGTAGCTTGCCGTCCATAAACGACTCTTTAATAAAGAAACCGTTTTTCTTGGCTGAACTTGATGACCTGCATAACGTCTAGATACCTTTCCATTCGTTAATTCATCAATTGTAGGTAAATACAATTCTCTGAACACTTGTTTAAAAGGCTGAACAATCTTATGTTCAAAAATAAATCTCTGACATACACTCCACATTCCACTTTCATACAAATGAATAGGATGAGCAATTTTCAGAATATCAGAATCTGCCAGTTGGTATTCTTCCCCATTCGGACTAATCATTTTGTTATCTTCAAAAAATCCTAGCTTATGATCATTAACAAATATAAGCTTGTTCAGTAAATGATTGACAATTAAATTGTTAGTCAAATTGTTCATTTCTTTAACAGTAAAAGTTGTTTCTGAAACCATTGAGCGTTCTAATTCTGTCTTCGCTCTTCTTAATTGTTCTTTTATTTCTTTCTTTACTTCATTTATTTTCAGAATATACTCATGCTTTTTATATTTTGCTGGAACAGATTTTATCATCTTATCTTTGTTTTGGATTGATAAGCTCACATTTTCCTTTTCATTAAATGTAAGCTTTACTGTAAGATCATCAATCTGTTTCGGTTCAAAATAGGTAATATATTCTTTAGCCTTTTTAGATTCTAAATCCCAAGTCATTCGAATCGTATCTGAAAACCCTGCGTTTCTAGCTAGATTTCCTAATGCGATTTCGACTATTTTTGCTTCAGAAGCTCTTCTTTGAGCTCCGAATTGCTTACTTTCCTTTAAGAATTGCTGGATTAATTCATAGCGACTTACTAAGTCTTTTGTATTTGAATCATCTAAAGGAACTAAACTATAGCATAATAAATGTTCTTTATTTCTCTTATCTATAACTGATTTTTTCAGATTATCTAATTTTAACTTACCTAATACAGCATCTGCGAATAATTGTGATCTACGGTGATTTGACCCACCAGAAATATATTTAGCACAATCATAAAGAATCACAAAACGCTCTGATCCTAATTCTTCATACGCCTCATTAAACCAATTAATATCAAATGCACCATCATTAAATTGAATTGGATCGATTGGAGAATATTGTGCTACAATAGCTGCTTTTTGGTCATCAAAATCTTCATTAATATGTGCATGGAAATACCAGGCAGCACTTTTTAAACCGCTCCAATTTAAATATTCAGAGACTAAATCAACCCATTGTGGTGCATACATTGCAGCTTCAAGTAAACGTTTATCTGAAATCTCTTTTCCTTTAAATAATTGAGTGAAAAGTTCGAGGTTATCATTTTTACTTGGATAACATCCTTTTAACAATGAACTAAACGATTCTTTTTTCGAAATTTCATTACCACCTGAGTAATAATAACCACGAACGAAACCTTCTTCTTCAAGTCTCTCAAGAATTTGAACAAAGTAATTTGCTCCTTCAAAATAATGAATTCCATCTGCAAAATTCGTTACATTCGTTGCTAAATCCCCACGTTCTAACTCAATCTCCAGCACTCTATTTAATACTTTAGTTACTACTGGCGTTATTTCTGGGTACTTCTTCATTAAATCACTATTTTCATGATAGACTTCTCTGAAGAACTTATTATGTTTTTTATCACATAAAATTCCTTTAAGTAGTTCATTTTCATCAATTACATTTAAAACAAAGGCACGTATTAAATCCTCTGGTGAGTGTTTAAATAAACGCTTATTACAGTAATGGTAAAGATAATTTTTATATTCAAAGTATTGTATAAATGATTGGTCGTCATAAATAGATTCTTCTAACCATTCAATTAACGATTCAGTCAAATAATCATAAATCTTTAGCCAATTAGTTCCATCAGGTATGAGTAAAGAAAATGACTTTAATTGATTTAGTAGATAATGAAACTTTTCTTCTTTTGGAATGTCTTCAAAATAAGCTTGAATAATACAGCTAATTTGTTCATGATACTGTTGTTCTTTAAACATTTTATTTACTTTCTTAAAGCTTGAAATAGGATAAAATGATGAAAGTAAGTCTTTCTGCCAGTCTTTTAATGGTGCCGTATTTTCTGCTTCAGTTAAATCATAGTTTCTATACCTATAATCCCAAGTGTTAAGTGTAGAAAAATAATATTTAATTAGATAGCTACTATTTAAATAAAACCATACTTCTACTATTTGATACGTATTTAGATGACTAGCATCTAAATATTCTTTCCAAACATCTGTTAATGGTAATTGGTCAATCCATTTCAAATTATCTTTTAAATTATAATGTCGGACCAATTCTAAATGACTACCTAATAAAACGGTATTTTTCTGTCCATCCCAATCTTCAATTTCAAATTCATAATCTCTATTTTCATGAATTAATTCAGATAGACCATTTAAAAATGAACCTATTTTATTTTCACTAAGAGTAAACCATTCTTGTTGCTTAAAGGGTTCTTCAATTTTAAGCTTTTGTAATGATCTAATTTTAGTAGGATCGTATAAACCAAATCCATTTTTATCGTTCCATTCTTGTTTCGTTAATTTTTCAATTTGTAACCGCTCATTATCAGTTGGCTTCGTTATTAAAGTAAGTAATTCCTTATATTGTTCAAAGTTCGAGCTATGTAGCTTATTTTCTTTCGTTTGATTCACAATATCTAAAGCACCAAGTCGTTGCGGAGCTTTCTTACTACTAAGTAATCGTTTTAACGAATCCGTTAGTTGCTCTTCTTTAAGCTTTAAAAGTAAATGAATCGCTTCTTTTCGAATTAATGGTGTTTTAAGAGCAAGTAGTGACTCAATTCGAGGTATATCAGAGTCGTTTAATTTTAATTTTTTAATTTTTTTGATTGCCTCTTCTCTTATAATTACGCTTCTATCCGATAAAGCATTAAAAAGATATTCCTTTTGATCTTGATCATCATAATTCACAATAAAGTAATTTAAAAACTGTGATCTTGTATCAGTTGCCATATGTTTTTTGTAATCCATTAACTTAGTAATCCAATTATGATCTAGGTCATATGCCGTTAAATAAATTAAAATTTGTATGATTGTATCAGGTGAATAAGTTATTTCCATTTGTTTAAATGCGTTTGAACTTAATACTTTATTTTCCTTTGGACCATTCTCTAACAGATTACAAAAATACACAAATTGTTTTTCTCGAACATTTTTATCATTTAAAAGTGGTTCTTTGTAATATAAAAATTTATTTTCTTTCTCACTTAAATAGTTATATCGGGTCGAACAACTATATGGATAATTAGTTATTGTCCATGCTTGCAATTCAAAATCCGATTGTTCTATATGATGATGTAAGAGTGAATAAACAAGCGATTCATTTTCTAATTGAGCAATGAAATAATGTGCAACGACTTTTTGATAATGCTCACCATTTGATAGGATATGTCTGATCTCATTGATCAAGTCAGTTTCCTCATATACACCTTTTGCCCATAAAGAAATATACAATTTATCAACATTTTTTTCTGAATGCCAATCATTACGGATTTCTTCATTCCTTAAAGCAATCGAAATATTGGTCATAAATTGATTGATAATTCTTTTGTTATTTGCTTCAAAATCAAGTCCCGTCCAAACAGCAATTCCTCTGACAATTGAACTAAAACGGGTTAAATTATTTTCAATGATAAACTGAAGAAGATAACTCATTCCTTCAACGGTACCTTCATCCATCGATTCAACGATGTTTTGTCTTAAGCCTTCTTGTAATCCCGCTGCTAATAGTAATTTCCCTAAAACTTCATAGCTTTCTGGCTTATGAGATTTAAACATCCCTTCAATCATCCATCTACTTAGTAAAGCAGTGTTATTTTCACCAAATATGATTTCGTTTAATGCATTTTTTATTTCTTCATTATCATGATCAAGTTCATAAGCAATATAGTCACTTAATATTGAATGATAATAGTATTTATCTGTTAGTTCAGTTGTTGACGTTAAGATTGACGTTAAAGACACATCGTGCTGTTTCCATCGAATTAATGACATTGCTTTTCCGATGATTTTATTAGTATGTACTGCAAGATCTTTCGTTCGAAACGGCCGTCTTTGATAGCTATTTGCATATGGATAGTCAACAACATGATCGATGATATAAGTAATTACTTTTAATTCATCTTCACCTAATATGGCTTTAATGATTTCTCTAATTGGTTCAAAACGATCATTAGTAGTTGAATTTTGACTATTTATTAATTCTTTTTTAATAGGATAAACATAATCATCATAGTAATAAGTATCTTTTTTAGCGCCATTAATCAGTAATCTAGCAATTCTTAACTGTGTACCATTAAATACGTCTAATTTTTCTTCTAATCTTTGAAAATATTCTTTATTTTGTTCCATATTAAAGTCCTTTCTACCACATACGGCCCGACAGCATTGTTAATTTTATAAATACAATCTCATCATTTTCATTTAATTCTATGTTTTCTTGAAGACTTTCTATTTCTTTATCGTTTAAAAATACTTTAAACAGACCATCTTGAAATGCTTGTAAAGCATTTGCAATTGCTTCATTTAGATCAGCGATCGTGTCATTATATTTTAAATCAAACCCAATCTTTCCAACTGTCGATTTCAAGTTTATTTCGTCTTCAGTTAAATATGGAAGAAACGGAAAATCAATTTCTTTTTGATTATATGTATTTACATTTATTGAAATTAGTTCTTTTACTAATTCTTCAAGATTTAAAGGTATATTATCAATTTCAAAAGGTTTTTTTTCTAAAAAGCCTTTTCGTCTAGATAAACTTTTTAACGTAATCACAATCTGCATCTGTATCTTCTCCTAAATGGTGATAACTTAATTTTAGACGATTATTCTAGAACTTGAAATCTATTAATTTTTAAAAGTAATGATGCAATCTTTTTAAAAACTATACGTGCTAATTATACAGAACTAAAAAATATATAAATATTCGGAATGAGTTGGTGAAATAAGTTAAATTAAATACTTAGATGATGCTGATTTTAAAAAAGCGATGAGTAAGTAAAGTACCTACTATAAATAAAAGATCGTTTTACAAAAATGTGTAGAAATTTCAACACTACAATTGTGGTGCTTTTTATTTTGCATAAATTACTTATGAATTTGGTTTTTTGCAGTATTTTTTTACAATCAAAAAAGAGCAGAATCATCGGCTCTTTTTTGGTTCGCTTTATAAAATTAAAATATCTTTAAATACTGAAGTACGACGATACTAACACCTAAAAAAACTACATAATAACCAAATATATTCAGCGATTGCTTTTTTAATAAGTTAATCATCCAACTGATAGCTAAATAACCGAATAATGCTGAAGCTAAAGTTCCGAGGAATAAAGGAAAAAACGCGATTTGTTCGGCATTTCCACCTAATAAGTCTTTCCCCTGAAAGACAATTCCACCTAAAATTGCAGGAGTTGATAATAAGAAGGAAAAATAAGCAGCGCTTTTTCGTTCCATGCCTTTGAATAAGGCTGCAGCAATCGTTAATCCTGAACGAGAAACAGCTGGGAAAATAGCAAGTGCTTGAAATGAACCGATGAATAAAGCATCGACCCATGTAAGCTCCTCCATTGTTTTCTTCCCTTTTCTCCTTTTATCTGCAATAAATAAAACTATTCCTGTAAAGATAAACTCCCAGCCAATTGTTTTCCCTGAAACGGAAATTTCATCGAAAAAATCTTTAAATAATAATCCAACAAAAACAGCGGGTAAAGTTCCTACAAATAATAATAAAGTTAATTTTGAAAATGGTTTTTTAATTAAACTTTTCCATTCTTTACTGTAAAATACAAAAACAGCTAATAAAGTCCCAATATGCATTAAAGTATCTAATAATAGACCTGCTTCATCTAATCCAAATAAATGTCTACCAAGATACAAGTGGCCTGTACTACTAATCGGTAGAAATTCAGTTAGCCCTTGAATGATGCCTAAAATAATTGCTTCAAAACCAGACATAATCAATACTCCTTTCATTCAAATTAATAAATTATATGCAAAAATCATTGAATTCTTGTCCAAATTAAAAAATAAAAAAGCATCTAATTATAGATGCTTTTTAGTTGGTAATAAATTACTTGATACTTCTTCTATTTGTTGAGCAGAAATATATTTTGTAGCAGCAAGTAGTTTTAATTCATTTACACCAGTACCGATCTCAAGCTTATGTAAAAATGAAATTAAGTCTTCAGATGGAATACATCCACCGAACCCACCATTTGCTGTCACAAACCGCTGAACACCATAAGAGAGAGTCGTGAAAATATTCGAAATGGCACATCCAGAAGTATTATAAAATTGCATTGAACAACGCTCTTTCGGTATTTTCACTAGTAAATCTTCTAAAAACAACTTAACTTTATACGGTGTTGCCATGCCACCTGAATCAACAAATGCTACTTCATCCACTCCATCATCTACTAATAGTGTTGCTAATTCTATTGCTTTTTGATGACTAACATTTTCATATGGAGAACTAAATGTCGTCGATAGATAAACACGGGTCTTTTTTTCATAATCTTTCGTTACTGACGTCATCTTTTTTATATCATATAGTGATTGTTTTATAGAACATTTATTTACGTTTAAATTAACGGTTTCATTTGAAGCTATAAAAAAATTGATTTCATCTGCATCTTCTTGTTAGACTTCGCTTATTTGGAATTAAGACGCCGTATTTTAAGTTCTTATCTCTTTTTAACTTCAAAGCTAACTCAGTAGCTTCATTAAATTGTTGTTTATTTGCAGAATGCATTAAAGTAGTTACTTCAATGTGATTTAATCCACTATCAATTAGACGGCTAATCCATTGCAATTTTTGCTCAATCGATAATCGTGATCCATATTGAAAATTAATACGAGGTCCAATTTCATGAATAAATACAGACTGAGGTATGTTCAATATGATCGACTCCTATTCTACTTTAAATTTTTACAAATCTAGCTCTCATAATTGCCCTTGTAACATTTTATTGAATCGAAATCTATTTATGATAGATAACATAGAAACTATAAATAAAAAAAATCGCCGAATGGCGAGCTTTTAGGTGAAGATAGAGGGATAGTTGCACTTATGCTTAATTCTTAAAATTGGAAACTACGTCGATTGTTTCTTCTCCGCTGCCAATGTGCACTTTCTTAATGTATAAAAAACTCTTGATAAAAATATCAAGAGTTTTTTATTAGAAAATAGTTTTTTTAAAAAAAGGTGAAATTACCAGTTTTTGCATAAAAATGTAATTTCTATTTTATAAACCCGGGTATTTTTGGAAGAATATACATTAAAATGGAAGTTTATACCTCTAAGTCTTCCCCTTCTTCAATCACATGGAATAATAGATGAACTAAATGATGAATTGAACTTGATGCATCTAGTTCAACTTCTTCTTCTTCAGCTGTTTCATCAATAAATTCTAAATCATTTAAGTATAAAGCCATAAACTCATAGTAATCCTTCATTGCAAATGAATAGCAAGCAACTGGATCTTCATCTTCCTCATTATATTGCAGAACTAAATGCGATACATTCCCATCATTATCTTCGGAATCTAAAAATACGAAAAATCCGATATTTGTATCGATTTCAAATAAATGTCTAGTTCCGCCTTCTGTAGATTTATGGTACTCTTCATCATTCAGCTTTTGGATTAACATATTATCTACATTATCTTCTTTGTGAAACGTAACATTAAATGATTTCATTTTAAAACTCCTTTTATATGTATTAATAAACGCATGACTTCATTATGTAACATTCCCTATTTTATAGCAATTATTTCCATAATTAAAAAAATGAATAAAAGGAAAATCTACAATAAAAGGAGTGAGTTTGATGAGTAGAAAAAATAAAATCTTAGTTCCTGAATCTAGAAAAGCAATGGACGCACTAAAAGCAAAAGTAATGAATACCTCTAACCCTGAAGATGCAAAGTTCGAAGCAGCTGAGGAAGTTGGTGTTCCGTTAACAAAAGGATACAATGGAAATTTAACTTCCCATCAAAATGGTAAAGTTGGTGGAAGAATCGGTGGGAATATGGTGAAAGAATTAGTAAGGATGGCTCAAGAGAATTTGAATAAACAGTGAGCTGTATAGTGTAAATTGTTTAACGTGTTATTTTATCTAAATTGTAATCACTTGTGTTTTAAGAAAATAGATTAAATATTTATTAATCGTCTACTTTCTCATTATGCAGGTGATTTTTTATTGTTAGGATTTTGACAGTTATTCATTCTACTAACAGTTTTGATACCGATTTGTACAATAAAAAAGGAGCATCTACAAGCAATTTACGAAAAAGTTAAAAATAACTAATTAAGGTAAATTACAATAGATGCCCAAAGAATTTAAGGGGTTTTAAGGTTTTCATGCCTTATTGATAAAATTGTGTTACAAATACATATTAGCATATAAGTTTGTGAAAGTCTAAACAATATATCCAAAGTGTATACAAAAAATGTGAAAATTACAGACACACACACAAAGCCAAAGTGACTTTGATTTTATTTAAATTAAAAGCTATTAAATGTCGAATAACCCTCTATATGATTTATTTTCCTCAACCTCTTCACTAGCCAGTTTGCCCATATAAGATCATTTACAAATCTTGTAGAGAGGTCTATTTGTATATATTCTTCTACACCTAGAAGCAACTTGTCATAAACATCTTTAGTAAAAATAGATTTATCTAAGTACTTACTTAGCTTTCGGAGTTCCTCGTATTCTAAGTTATTCTCATCTTCTGGTACCTGAACTTTTGAAAATATATTTCCAAAATCTCTTTCTTTAAAACCGCTCTCTTTAAATAAATCATCAAACAAATTGGACATAGGTAACACCCCTTTATATTGTGTATAAACAGTTCAGCTATGGAGTACATAGTAATATTGTATATTTTTTGTATACACTATTAAAGTGATAATTGTTACAACTTTTTGTAAACTTAATTATTGAAAATCAATCACTAAAATTGATCGAGCATTATGTAGTAACTAGATGATAAATTAGATTAGTAAACAATCTTATCTTAATTATGAATATTAAAGTTAAATAGTTGACTTAAATACTGGAATTCCTAATTACTAATTCAGCAAATAGTAAATTAAGTATAAAAGAACTCCAAACTGCGATTGTATATGATAAATCGTATTGAAGACCGACTCCATAATAAAAAATCGATAATACTAAATGAATTGTTAAATTAGCAAATGTTAAAAAGAAGCTTCTTAATATCCAATTTCGATGTTGTGTAACTTGACCTTTTCGAATAAAACGGTAACTAGTTATTGTCGTCAATATCCAAAGTGTATTTAAGAGTATGAATCCAGTAATACTCCACACGCTTCCATTAGCATAAAACGATACGAAATAGCCTGGAATGATGTTAAATAGAATCACTCCTACGTATATTCGGCCATTCCACCCATGTATTACTGGCTGCTTTTTTCTAATCCTTTTTGAAAGTCCTATTGGACCTGAAATTAAAGCAATAATTGATAAGATAATATGCAATCGAATCATAATAATCCATAAGTTTAGACTCGGGAACTTTACCTCCTTAAACTTATGGATTGATGTAAAATTTGGATCGACTATAAAATTTTTAGTAACTGTATGCATCATCCACATCACAGCAAGAACCGATAAACTAATGACAAACAATCTTCTATTTTTCATTTGTTACTTCTCCTCAAATTGAAAGAGTGACCGTAAAAGTCGTTCCTTCACTAGGTATACTTGAGACAACTATATTCCCGTTGTGTAATTCGACGATTTTTTGGACAATGGATAATCCTAGTCCGCTCCCTTTTTTCTGGCGATTTCGTGAGCGATCGCTTTTATAAAATCGTTCAAAAATGCGTAATTGTTCTTCTTCAGCCATACCGATTCCATTGTCTGTTATTTTCACAACGATTTCTCTTTGTGTTTTTGTTAATTCAAGATGGATTTGTCCATTTTTTTGTGTGAATTTAATTGCATTGTCGAGTAAATTCATCCAAACTTGACTTAACAATTCTTCGTTCCCGATGTATTGCACTTCTTCGAGTTGAACTGATAATTCAATGTCTTTTTGACTCCATTGGTATTCCATCGTTAGGACAACTTCTCTAATTTGCTGATCTAAGCGGAAATTCTCCTTCTTTATATCTGTATTCATTTCTTCTAACCATGACAGCTTTTGCATATTTTTGCTTAAATTAGAAAGGCGATTGCTTTCTTTTTCGATAATATCGATATAATGATTCCGCTCTGCAGTTGTTAATTGAGGATTTCTTAGCATATGTGTAAATCCTTTTATGGCAGTGAGTGGAGACTGTATTTCATGCGAAACATTCGATATGAACTCTTGATTCAATTTATCTCTTAATGTAAGCTCCTCTGCCATTTGATTAACATTTTTTGATAAAAATTGCATGGAATATCCTTTAATGGTCTTCTCATTTAGATGTGCTTCGTCAAATTCACCATTGCCAATTCGTTTCATACTTTCAACGATTGGCTGTAAGTATCGATCTCTTTTTGGTCGAAGAAAAATAAATAGTAAACTCATTACGATACTAGCAATTAGAAAACCAAGGATTCCGTTTATTGTTGATACAACCCAATCTGATAACTTAAAACCCCATATTTCGAATAAATAAGACGTCAATATATAAGGTACATAGCCAACTAAAATACCGACTATTAGAAATGAAACCAACCCTAAAATAATATGCTTCCATAATTTTTTTCTCATTTTAATACCTCTAATCGATACCCAAGGCCGCGAATTGTTTTAATTTGAAAGTAAGCTTGTTCTTTAAACCGTTCTCGAAGTCGATTAATATGAACATCTAATGTGCGATCATTACCAGAAAAGTGAATACCCCAAATAGAATCAATTAATTGTTCTCTCGTAAACGTTCGACCTGGTGCTTCTGCTAATTTATAAAGTAAATTAAATTCTTTTAGCGGTAAATCATAAGAATTCTTTTCTAACTCCACTTTAAAGGTGGTTTTATCCATCCAAAACTCACCTATTTGTACACTTTGAGATTGGTTAATTTGATATCTTCTGAGTAAAGCTTTTATTCGGACTAATAATTCAAGAGGTTCAAATGGCTTAACCATATAGTCATCTGCACCAAGATTAAATCCTTTTATCTTTTGAAGCGTTTCTCCTTTTGCTGTTAGCATTAAAATAGGGAAATCATATAACTTCCGGAACTCCTTACAAAGCTCCCAGCCGTCAACTTTCGGTAGCATAATATCAATAATTGCCAGATCAATCTCATGTTCTTCAGCAATTTCCAATGCTTCTTGTCCATCGGAAGCTTCTTTTACTAAAAAGAATTCCTGCTGTAAAAAGACGGAAACAAATTCTCGAATTGAAGCATCATCATCTACTACTAATATTGTCGTCATTATGTATTCACCTCACTTTATTAAAGCTTTTAGTTCATAGATTATATGACTGTATTCCACAAATACCTTTTGGTTCATTCTCGTATTTCTTCGTATAGAACTCCTTTTTACAAGTAATCTGTTGGATGGCTTCTACTAATTGATTAACCTCAGCAAAGGTATTGTAAAAACTCAAACTAATTCGAACTAAACCAGGAGAAGGAATACTAGCATCTTTTCTTACTTCATCAATCATTTCATCACTAATTTGTAAGAGTTTTTGTACATAGGAATAGGCACAGAAAAAACCACTTCTGACTGAAATACCAAATTCTCTAGCTAAGATGTGTGCAATATCTTGGTGATGTAACCCATCAATTGTAAACGAAAATACACTCACTTGTGGAAGATTATTGTTTAAAGCACAGAATAATTTTAAACCGTCAATTGTTCGAAGTTGAACGATGGCATAATTGATTAATTGCTTCTCATATTCAATTATCATTTCCATATTATTTTGTTGCAATGTTCGAATAGCTGCATTTAAAGCGACAATTCCCATTACATTTGGTGTACCACCTTCAAATCTTTCAGGTGCCTTTTTCCATTGAACAAATGATTTTAATGCAACTTGAGCCGTACCTCCTCCTTGTTGTAGCGGCTTTTCATCATTAAATTCTTCAATTGTTCCAATTAATACAGCAGTTCCAAACGGAGCATATAGTTTATGTCCTGTAAATGAAAGAAAGTCAATATTCTCCATTGCGATCGGTCGCTCCATTTGAATCGATTCATGTGGAATGAATTGAGCAGCATCGATATGTATTTTCACACCAAATTGATGGGTTAGTTCAGCCGCTTCGTAAATCGGATTTATACAACCAGTGACATTTGATGCCCCTGTGATTGAGACTAGTGCGACTTGACCTTTTAATGCCTTAAGTTTTACTTTTAAATCTTCTAAACTGATGTGACCATCATGATTAACAGCAATGTATTCAACCTCAAAGTATTCCCGCCAAGGTAAGTCATTCGAAATATGTTCCATTTCTGATAGTAAAATATAACGTTTAGTAGTTGATTGATGCAATATATGAGAAAGTAAATTCATTGACTCCGTGCTATTTTTCGTGAAGATAACTGTATGTTGATCTGTTTTTCCACCGACAAAATTTAATACATTTAGACGCGTGCGTGCGATTATTTCCGTTGAACGAACTGATTTATACCCTTTTCCGCGTCCAACAGATGAATACCATGGTGCAAATTCTTGAATTGCTTTTAAAACACTTTTAAATGGTGGTGTAGTAGCGGCGTTATCAAAATAAATTCCCTTAATAGATCGACCATTCTCTAAAGGAATCTTTTCATCAACTCCGATAATTAAGTTTCTCAATTTTTTTTGCTGTTTTAATAAGGTTGGATTTGTTGCTAAGTTTCTCATTATGCTCCTCTTTTCATCAAATTCTTTCGTTAGATTAAAGTGCGTATTACTTAAAACCATAGGAGCGGATTAATCTCTTTATCAGATTAACATTCGTGATTCCAAAAATAATTACTACTAATGCAATAAACGATACATAACCTATACCAAACGAAGGATTTAGGAATGAAAATGGTAATGACAACAACAGTAAAAAGCCTAAAATTAAATGATATATTCTCTCCGAATCCCACTTGCTGCCAAACTGCTCAGATTCAATTTCACCTTTCCACTGCGCCATTCCACCTTTAAAGTTATATACCTTTTCATGTGATTGTGATAAACGCTCTGCAGATTTTCCCCCAGCAATACCGACATAACAAATAATCACTACTTCTTCTTCCGGCGAGACTTTTGGTAATGTCGACCACATTGGATAAGGGATATTAATTGATCCTTTTATGTGACCACGCTCAAAGCTTTTAGGTGATCGAATATCGATGATCTTTAAGTTTTCATTTTTATTTAGTTTTGCCTGTAACGCATGAAATGTTAAATTTGTATACATTATTTAGCCCCTTTATAATCACTAAAGTAGATAAAACAGATTTATTAAAAAAATAAACACCATTCTTCGTATAGAAATTATAATAGTCGACTTTTTTAAACTCAGTTTAAACAAAATTAAGCTTTTTTAGGATTTGAGGTATAGAAAACATATTGTTAATTCTTACCATCTCATTTAAATCCATCAACCTTGTAAAACAAGAAGTGGTTAATTAGAATCGTGAATTGTTTATAATCATTATTTCGTAAGCATAATAGTAAATATAGAAATTTTTAGTCTATTCAATTTGAACATACATATATCTTTTGTAAAGATAATTATCATGTTCAACTTAATTTATGGTAGTTAAGTAAAGTTGGAGGTCAATATGAGCGCAAAAAAAATCACTGATTTAATGTCATTAGAAGAAGCGAGAGAATATACAAAACATAGAAAAAAAATAAATTCTGCTAGGAACAAAAAAGAAGCTGAAGTTCACTTTTTAAAAGCAAAATCGTTACTAGAAAAAATAAATGAAAAAAAACAGTAATTTAAATATTTACTGTTTTTTTTATTCCTAATTTTTCTAATTGCATGTTAAAATAAAAAAAATGAAAGGTAACAGTTTATGGAAGAATTGGGAAAATACACTATTTGGATCGTCATTTCTATCATAATTGGAATGATGGGTGGATTTATCAACTCTCTTATGGGAGATGAAGGATTTTTACGACCTTATTCATTTAAAGATAAGGATGAAAGAAGTAGGTATTCATTTGGTTCATGGCGAGAAATTATTTTAGGTGGAGCTGCAGGGATGATATCTGGACTCATTGCTAGTACAACAAACGTACCTTCAATTTGGACAACGATCTTGTATTCGTTTTTAGCTGGTATCAGCGGTAGTACCTACCTAGAAAAGATGGTAGAACGAAATTTGAATGCAGTAAAGCAAGACTACAATAAACAGTTAGATATAATAGAACAAACTAAATTATCATTTGGAGGAGAAAACGATGCCGACGCCAACAATCAACAAAAATAAAGTACTGTTAGGCAGAAATGATGCTTTAACTTATCGCAAGTTACGACGAGATTTAGATAATGCTAGAACTCGTAGAGAAGCAGACGCTGTTTTCCAAAAGATTATGAAATTGATAAATAAAAACTAAAGTTTCGGTTTATACCGAAACTTTTTCATTTTAATATTTAAATTAATGACTCACTAAAGGAGTATGTTCTACTAAGTAACAAGTAACTTCTTTTTCAGTGACTTGCAACTTGAGCGGTTAAAATAAGAATAATACTTGTTAGGATTAACGAACTGACGAAAATAGATTTTAGTTTTAGTATATTTTTTCAATTTACAATCTTTTTTTGTATTAATCTTCATCCTTTACATCTGGATCCTCGGGAATCGGTTCGTTATAATAATCTGCAATCATTTTCTTCGCTTTTTCCATTTGTTCTAAGTGATTGTTAAATTGCTCTTTATAAATTAAATATTGTTCACCATCGTGGACTACTCTTATTTTTTGATCTTGAATTAATTGCTTAATATACGATTCATCAAGATTTAAGTATTCCGCTGTTTCTTTAATTGTTAAATACATTTTGTTCTCCTTAACTAATAATAGTGAATTTATCATACCATAAATTTTGATGTAGATAAGAACTTAATGGAAATTGCTAAAGCCTCTATAATTCTACAACTATCTGTCTGTTTACATACAAAAATCAGTATTATAAAAAAAGAATAAATGAATGAGGTGTATCCCCTGTTCATCTATCCTTTTCATATATTCTTAAAAATCTGTTGGTGTACCTTGATGGAAATACATTTTCCACCTACCATCCTTAAATTTCCAAATGGAACTACGTAAGGAATATTGGTTTTTTAGTTCATTAAATATTCGGTAAGTAACTAGTGTAATATTGTCTGATAATAAATGAATTTCAAAATCGCTCATCTTCATTTTAACGATTCCAATGCCATCCACTAATTGATCATCCTTATATAAAACACTTCCCGAACTGCCGAATTCGAAAAATTCATCAGCTAGTAGTTTTTTTAGCTCAATTTGAGATGTACGAATTTCAGGTTTAAGTAAATTTTCTTCCAAAATGAGTAGATGATCTTTTAAAGAATTTAAACTTTCCATCGTTCATTCATCTCCTTGTTTTATAGTAATTTAAATTAGTATGCTTTACCCCAATAAACCATTACATCCGTTTTCTTTCCACAGCAGACACAAGTATCAGCAATTTGTTCTTGTTCAAATGGAATACATCTTGATGTTAATCCAACTTCTTCTTTAATTTGTTCTTCACAAGCTAAATCTTGGCACCACATTGCTCTATAAAAACCTTGTTTTTCTTCACTGATTTGTTTTAGCTCTTCCATTGAAGTAGCTTCATATGTTTTTTCTGTACGATTGTTTAATGCTTTTTCATATAGAGCTGATTGGATCTCTTCAAGTAATTTTGTAATATTTTCTTCTAATTCTTCTAAAGAAACAATCGTTTTTTCTCTTGTATCACGTCTAACTAAAACGGCTTGATTCTTTTCGATATCCTTTGGACCGATTTCTACGCGAACTGGAATACCTTTCATTTCATATTCGTTAAACTTCCAACCAGGCATTTTATCGGAAGTATCGATTTTCACTCGAGCAACTTTTGAAATACGATTTTTTAGCTCAGTAGCCTTTTCGATTACACCTTCTTTATGCTGAGCAATTGGAATAACCATTACTTGAGTTGGTGCTACTTTTGGAGGTAAAACTAATCCGCTGTTATCACCATGTACCATAATTAATGCTCCGATTACTCTTGTTGTCATTCCCCAAGAAGTTTGGTGTACATATTGTCTTTTTGAGTTTTTATCTGTGTATTGAATATCAAATGCTTTTGCAAATCTGTCTCCAAAGTTATGTGATGTACCACTTTGTAATGCTTTACCATCATGCATTAAACTTTCGATTGTGTAAGTAGCTTTTGCACCTGCAAATTTTTCTTTTTCTGTTTTTTGACCTTTAATAACAGGGATTGCTAAGAAGTTTTCTAAGAAATTAGCGTAAACATTTAGCATTTGAATTGTTTCTGCTTGTGCTTCTTCAGCAGTTGCATGTGCTGTGTGACCTTCTTGCCATAAGAATTCAGTTGTTCTTAAAAATGGTCTAGTTGTTTTTTCCCAACGAACTACTGAACACCATTGGTTATATAGTTTTGGTAAGTCATTGTAGCTTTCAACTATTTTTGAAAAATGCTCACAAAAGAGAGTTTCTGAAGTTGGACGAATTGCTAAAGGTTCTGCTAACTCATCATGACCACCATGTGTAACCCAAGCAACTTCAGGCGCAAATCCTTCTACATGATCAGCTTCTTTTTGCAATAATGACTTAGGGATAAACATTGGCATATATACATTTTCATGATCTGTTTGTTTAAATTGATAATCTAATTCTTTTTGGATATTCTCCCATAATGCATAACCATAAGGTCTTAAAATCATGCATCCTTTAACACTTGAGTAATCTACTAGTTCTGCTTTTTTTACAATATCTGTATACCATTGTGCAAAATCAACATCCATATCTGTAATCGCTTCAACAAATTTTTTTGTACTCATTTTTTTCTACCCCTTAACTATTTTTTGAAAACAAAAAAACGCACGAGAATAATCTATAAGGGACCATTCTCGGCGTTACCACCCTAATTACTATATAGATCTATACGAAAATAAGCTGATGATAAACAAAAAACGCCATGAATGATCAAAAGGGACCATTCATGGCGTTACCACCCTACTTATTATGTAATAACTCTACATAATCTCTTAACATCTTTAACGGGAAAACCGCTGTAGCCTACTATTAGTTCGGTACAGAGACTCCAAGGCTGGTTTCAGTTTACTCACTTAGGAATTTGCACCAACCATTCCCTCTCTAAAAAGCTTATAAACTTACTATTCCTTTTCTAAGTCATTTATTAATTTAAAGTTATAATACGTGAACAAATTGTTTATGTCAATGTGTATTCTACCCATTTTTTAAAATTTCATACATTTCTTACTATATTGCTTCATTTTTTACTTCTTTTGTTCGTCTTTTAGGTAAAGGCACTTCAGATAATAGCATACCACCTACAATAAAAGTCCCACCGATAAGTGTTTGAATTGATAATGTTTCATTTGCAAAAAGTACGGCTGTAAATGCTGCAAAAACAGGTTCAAATATAAAAATTAATGCTGCTTTCGTTGAAGAAATATGTTGTTGAGCAAACATTTGAACCCAAAATGCGATACTCGTACAGAATACTGCTGTAACAATTACAGCAAAAATGAATGTCGGATTGACCCAAAGCTCCTTTGAAAATGAAACAGAAGTTTTTTCAAAGATTAGAGAGAAAATTGTACTGCTAATACCGACAGTTCCTAATTGAATCGTTGTAAAAGTAAGTGGGTCCATTTGCTTAGTATATTTTCCTGATAAAATAATATGAAATGCAAATGCAAAAGCACCAATAAGCGTTAGTACATCTCCAATATTGATTGAAAATGAATCACCTAATGTTAAAAAGCTTAATCCTAGTAATGCAATTAAGCATCCGATCACTGTAGACCAGGTTGACCGTTCCTTATAAACTAAATATAAGAGAACTGGTACTAATACAACACAAAGCCCTGTAATAAAACCTGATTTTGATGTAGTTGTGTACTTCAATCCAAATGTTTGTAGTAAATAGCCTAAAAACAAAATGAATCCAATACCACTAGTTCTAACGATTTGTTTGATCGTTATTTTAGTTTTTTGTTTTCTTTTAACTAAAAATGGTAAAAGGACTAAAGTTGCGAGGATAAATCGAAATGCATTAAATGCAAACGGTTCTACGTATGCAATCGCATTTTGGACTACTACAAAAGTTGTGCCCCAAAGTAATGTTACGATAATTAACGAGATAGTAGCTATTCTATCTATTCTCAAGGTTCTCTCATCCCCCCTCCATAAGATTGACCGTCTAAAATTGTAAGTAAAACGAAAAAAAAGATGTGAAATTCACACATCCAAGAACTTATTATTTTATTTGGCTCCACATTTAATTATATCCTTATTTTATCATAGTGTGTAAGTAATTTGTCTTATCACTTGAAAATATTCTATCTTATAATAATTTCAAATTTTTTTTTACAAAAACTTCCTTTCAATATCATTGACTCTAATTGGTCTCATCCATATACTTAAGTACAGAAAATAGAAAAAGGTGATTGGATTGGATTTTGAAATTACATATTTATCGTTTTACGTTGTAACGGTTGAGGGTAAAGGTGAACAAACTGATAAACGATATAAGCATTTTCAAACAATAGACGAATCAACGTTTGAAGAGAGTGCATTGAAAGGCTTTTTAGAAGGTGAACTTGAGCGAATTGTTAATCGAAAAGTTGAAAAACATCCAAAATCTGATTCTGTACCTACAAAGCTAGGTCACTTTATTGTTGAAGAAGGCTACGCTTTAGATTCAAATCCAAATTATAATTTATTCCAGCGTATACGTGGTGCTAAATCAATTGAAGAATTTAAAGCAGAAAATGAAACATTAGTGATTAATTACATTGAAACGAGTGCAGTTCGTGGTGGGGCATTTTTAGTCATTCAAGCGAAACTTAGAAAATATTTTGATGATCCGTTCTTATTTGTACTAAAATGTGATTTTGAACCAAAAGTTGCATCCATTTCAGATGAATCTACACTCATTAAAACAGTAGAAATGGCGATTACAACTAAAAACATGAAATCAATTCAATATCCTTATATGGAAGAATTGGGGATGATTTCAGAGAGTGAATTGAAAATACATCAAGCTTCTCATGCAAGGTATTTTGAGGACTTCTTAAAATTCGTTTCGTATTCTGAATCAATGCCAGAAATCGTGAAATCACAAGTTATGGAAATGGTTTACGATAAAATTGAAGATGTATTTGAAGAAGAAAGCGTAGAAAGACAACAATTCGAAGCGGCAATGGAAGTCTGGGCAGCAAGTCCTAAACGTGAAATTCAAGAGCATTTTACCCCAGATGAAGTAATTGAAGCAGCGGCACAAATTGTAGAACATACACCCGAAATTGAATTATCCTTTAAAGCAGATCACTTTTCTGTTAAAGGAATGCTAGCTGATTTTGGTGAAAATCTTCATATCGCAAAAGTTAATGGTCGGTACGTCGTTATTTTAGAAGCAGATACGTTACAATTTGAGAAGGGATTTTCTCCGATTGAATTTTTGAAGCCAGATGAGTTAGAAGATGTAATTGAACGAATTGGACAGAAAGTGAATATTACAGGTTATTAAACAATAAGAACTCAAAAAATATTGAATGAAAAAGACAGCGGACTATTATTAGCCTGCTGTCTTTTCGAATGCAACATTATTTCGGATCTCCATATGCCAAACCAATATGCCGTCTTTGTTTAACTATTATTGATTGTACTAATTAGATGAAACGTGATTACAGTTTTATACACTTAATGAAGCCAAAATTGACATCGCGTAATTTAAATCAATATCTTTTTCTAAATGATTAGGGTTCCAAGGAATATAAATATGTGGCTCAATCCCTTTTCCAGACATCCCTTGCCCTTTATCAATACGTGAAAGACGCGAGGTTGGATACATTAGCTCAAATACATTATTCCATTTCATAGTTGCTAAGTTTGTATAATCATTTAATCCTTTTGTAGGTCTCCCGATAACCGTTACCTTACTAGAATTCTTACAAATTTCTACGAAAGAGTCTCCTGAACTTCCACACATACAATCAGTTAAAACAACGATTTTATTAGGTTTTATTTTTCCATTGATAAACGTAGATGCAAATAACTCACCAAAATTAAATTCTACAAATCCCTTCCCGCTATTTCTTTCCCATTCATTTCTAAAGATGTTTAGAAATTTTAATGTTTGTTCATCTTGAGCTCTTTCAATATCTTGATCAAGTTCAGCAAGCTGAAGCCTTGTGTTTGCATGAGTACAATTGAAAAGCATCTTTTCCTCAGAATCCACTAGATTAATACCTTCTACTGGCAAAATGTATGGAAGCAATGGGTAAAAACTTGCATCACTCCCACCATTATTTTTACGTACATCGATAATCCACTGTTCAGTCGATTCAAGTAATTGATGATTTTTGTTCATCATATTAATAATCGCTTGTGGATCCATAAAGTCTGTCATTGTCATTAGTAAAATATTCTCAGTTAGTAATTTAACTGAATAAACAGGGCTATAAGTTGAGTTTTCATAAAAGTTGAGTGAAAATAAGCTTTCATTCCCCTGTAAATCTACTACTACTCCAAAATCATACATTGCAAGAATCGGAGTCCAGTTTTCACGTTCAGCGACTGATTCAAATAACAATCTTTTATGCTGATTTGCTAATTCAGTGATTGTAAATCCTTCTAAAGATTTGAAATACATTCCTCGTGTTAATTTATCTTCAGAACTAACCTCGGTTATATATAATTTATCTTCATATCGGCGTACTCGAAATCCTCGTTCTTTTAAAGCATTATTTTTTATATTTAATTGTTCAAAATAAATATGCTGATCTTTGAAATCCAATAAATAATCTTTCACAATTTCAGTAAATAATCCATTTTTAAGCTGATTATGTATTTTTAAATCTCTTATTTTATGAAGAAAATAATCAGGTTGATCCCAACCCTCTTTGTCTTTAAAACCAGAATAATCATGATGCATAATTTGTACGATTTCTTTAAAAATTGATTCCAACAAAATCACCTCAGTATTAGTTTTCTTTTGATTACGTTCAAAAAACTCTACTTGATGAAATTCTATTTTTAAATAAAATCACCTTTTTTAATAGAAAAAACTTCCTATTAGCACAAAAAAAGACTGCCGAAGCAGCCTCTCTATTAATTGTCATTTATAAATTTGGACGGTTAGATGGCCATGAGCCTTGGAGTTTACGAAGTTGGATTATTTGTCCTGTGTGATAAGCATCGTGCAAAAGGATATTTAGATATTGTTGCCAAATTGGTAGAGAAGGCCTAAGTTGATCCAATTCTCCTTCTTGAATGGATGATAAGGAAGATTGTAAAGCATCATGAACTTGCAGTGTTCGCTTCACTGTTTGTTGCCAAGCGTCTTCATCATTTGGTCCACCTTGAACAAATGTATCATCATTATTTTGTGGCGCAACATATGAGTTATCTTTATGTATACGTGAAAGTAAGCGCTCTTTAAAGAATAGTAAATGATTTACATTTTCCCAAATCGTATTACTGGCCATTCCTTCTAGCTGCCAACATGCTTGTGCAGCGTTAAGGTTTTTTAAAGCATCTGATATTGGTGGGTACCATTCTTCATCATAAAACACTTGTTTGACTCCGTTTTGCAAAAGTTCTTTATTACTCATTGTATAGCCTCCTTTTTTTCATCTCCAAAAATTTCAAAAAGGTGAAAATTGATATGGTATTTAACATGGAGAACAATTTCATGACATGTGATAATTTACTCTAAGAAGTATCGTTTGTTTATGACAAATCAGCATGGAGACGGTGTTTTTTACAACTATTACACTGAAATAAATAGCCTTGTAAATCACCATCAATTTCTAAAGTGTTTTTAAATTCTAGAATAGATAAACCGTATTTCTTACTCAGACGGTTTATATCATGCTCTAATTCATTTTCTAAATGCTTAATTTCTTCCCAACCAACATAATCAATAATTGAACAGAAGTCTCCACAATGGCTTAGCCAATATTCTTGTTGCCATCCTATGTAACCAGGGTTTCGATAAATCAATTCATCTACATTTTCTTCATCATCAACTTCATCACATGATTCGATATCTTGAAATTCTCCATCGTATTTTTCTGCTGCTGAACCATCTGCTATACACCACGGACAGATTCCTTCAACTTCTTCTTCTGAGAAAAATGGTCCTTCATAAACAAAATTCTGTTTCTTTTTGCAAACTGGACAAATTGTTTCTTCTTCTATTATTACTCCTAACTTAAGTGGATTAGGATTATATTTGAAAATTGGTAGTTCCATTCATGTATCCGCCTATTCTATGTAATTTAACTATCCTAATTTTAACATGGTATCCAAATCTTTTAAAAATAGGAAATAGCCTTACGAAAATATTCTTTTATTCTCGTAAGGCATATTATTTCATCGAGTCTATTTAATTGCTTTACTTACTTTTAATTTTTTCCCTTTGACAGTCGCATTCTCCATTGCTTGTAAAACTAGTGAACCCTTACCATTCAGAATATCAACATACGACATATTATCCATGATTGTAATAATGCCAATATCTTCAACTGTGACTCCAGGGATTTTTGCGATTGTTCCAACAAAATCAACAGCACGAATTTTCTTCTTTTTTCCTCCACTGAAATGGAGTTTTAAAATATCTTGATTGATACGGGCTGTTTTATTATTTCTTACAACACGTCGGCTGTTAAGCTTTTCTTCAAATTTAGCTTTTCCATTAAGTACTTCCTGTTGAGTCGGTGCTTCTGTAGTAGGGATTTCAAAGCCGATATACTTTTCAATTCCTTTAATGAATTTCCCTTCAAAAGGTGTTGAAAAAGTAATTGCTTTACCTTTATTCCCTGCACGACCAGTTCTCCCAGTTCGGTGTACATAACTCTCTTTTTCCATAGGAACGTCATAGTTGATGACTAATGTCACATTATCAATATCAATACCTCTAGCAGCTACATCAGTTGCTATAAGATAACGGAAATTCCCCATTTTGAAACCTTCCATAATAGCAAAACGGTCTTCTTGTTCCAGTCCTCCATGGAGTCTTTCACATGAATAGTTAGCTTGTTCCAATTGGCTATATACAGCATCTACATTTTCTTTAGTTCTGCAAAAAATTAGACAACTTTCTGGATTTTCTACAACTGTAACATCTTGAAGTAGTGACATTTTTTCATCTTCTTTTACTTCGATTAAAAAATGCTCAATTGCATCTGCCGTTACGCCAGTTGATTCAATCTCAATTTGAATCGGGTCTTTCATATATGTATGGCAAAGATTTTCAACATCTTTTGGTAATGTAGCTGAAAAAACCATCGTTACACGATTTTGTGGTAGTTGGCTAATGATTGCTTCGACTTCATCGATAAAACCTCTATTAAGCATCTCATCTGCTTCATCAATGATTAGATACTTTATTTGATCTGTTACAAGTGTTTCTCGATCAAGATGATCCAGGACCCGTCCAGGTGTACCAACTACTACATGAGTTTTTTGTTCCAATTCAACTTTTTGTTTAGTAAAAGGCTCTTTGCCATAAACCGCTACTGCTTTAATTCGTTTAAATCTCCCAATATTCGTAATATCTTCACGTACTTGAGCCGCAAGCTCCCTAGTTGGAGTAAGAATTAAGGCCTGTGGTCTTTTTTCCTCCCACTCTAACATTTCACAAACAGGAATACTAAAAGCAGCTGTTTTTCCGCTACCTGTTTGAGATTTTACAATAAGGTCTTGTTTTTCTAATGCTAACGGAATAACCTTACTCTGAACTTCAGTTGGCGTTTTGTATTTTAAAACAGTTAGTGCTCTTTTAATTTCCTCGCTTACATGATAATCATCAAAACTTGTTTTATTCATTTCTTAACCTCTTTTTTTGTTATTTCGATCTATGTATAGAATTCTCTGGAAAAAAAATCATATGCATTATCTAAATATAGTTCATTAAATGAAAAGTGCAATACAAATCGACTATTTTATTTTGAAATTATTTGTTTTTGTTAACTATGCATATATAAGTATGCCTCTTAAAAAGAGTGAATCATAATAAAAAGTTCAATGACATTATAAATAAAGAGGATTCTTATATATGTAAAAAAATAGATTCTTGGATATAAAATAAACCGCCTTCGTTATTTTTTAAATGTACTTTTTGTAATAAATGGAAGACCAAAACCAAATGGTATTGTCATCAAAACATTAAGTAATGAAGTCTCAAAATACTCTTTTGTATGATTTATTTATGTAAAAATTATAATTGTGATACGTTGGTTAAATAATAATGGAAATTCTTACAACAATAAAAAATGAGCCACAAAAGTAGTTCATGACAAAGTGTATTTTCATAGCCGAATTTATACCAAATAATAATATATCATCTTTTGAACGCCGTTTAATTTTTAACGAAACTACATCGCAGCCAAAGTCAGAACACCTTTACATTCCTTATTCCACTTATCACTTAATAGCTTAATTCATTGACTAGCTCTTTGGTTATGCTGTTTCCTCACGTTAACTCTTAACTTTCCTTTATAAATCTCTTAACTTCTCTTGAAGATTTTAGTATAACTACATCTTTACCACCTGATACTTTTTGAAGTCTATTCAATATTAATGGTTTCTTTGTCTTCGGATAAAACCAGATCCATTTCAAAAATTGTAAATCAAATTTCTCTTCGCAACCTTCTCTCATATCCGGTCTTGTTTTGTTTTTATATTGAATGAATCTTTTCAATGCTCGATAAATGCAAACTAATCTTGGCATATCTAGAAAAATAATTGTATCAGCTGCATTTATTCTTAAGTCCATCGTACCTCCATAATTACCGTCTATGATCCATTCTTCTTTTTTAACTAGTTCATTTTGTATTTTAATCTGGTCCATTTTCGGTACTACTTCCCAATTTGGTTTCCATAGTAAAGAGTCTAAATGAAAAACATTTATGCTTAACTTTTTTCCTAATTGTCTAGCAAAAGTAGATTTTCCCGCGCCGCCTGAACCAATGATGACGATTTTCCTCATGAATGTCCTCCCTGTTAACATTTAAAGTTGATTAATCTAAACTCGGTTTCTTTTGACATTAAAATTTTATCATTTCTATTATTGGCATGATATAGCTATGTACTAGTTTTCTATTTCAAGATAATATATGTTAACTTAAAAATAAAATAGGTTGACATATATTTTAAGATTCATTAATATGATAGTTGTTATCAGAAAATTAATAATAGGAGAACTAACAATGAAGATTAAAGAAATTACATTTGTAGCAATGTTTGCAGCAGTTATGGGAGTACTTGGACAAGTGCCTCCAATTATGTTATCCTTTACACCAGTTCCTATTACTTTACAAACATTAGGTGTTATTCTTACTGGTGGAGTGTTAGGAGCAAGATTAGGTGCACTTAGCCAAACAGTATTTTTATTACTTGTAGCCGTTGGTATGCCCCTTTTATCAGGTGGACGCGGTGGATTAAGTGTATTTGCAGGACCAAGTGTTGGCTATTTGATTTCTTGGCCAATTACAGCTTTTGTTCTTGGTTATTTATTATCTCGTTTTAAAACGTTAAAATTAAAACATGTTCTACTCATTAATTTAACGGTTGGAATTCTATTAATCTATTTAATCGGTATTCCGATACAAGCTGTCATTTTGGGTATTCCTGTAGCTACTGCTGTTAAACTAAGCTTAGTTTACATACCTGGAGATGTTTTAAAAGCGATCCTTGCTTCAATTTTAGTATTCAAACTTAGACAACATCCAGTATTTTCACGTTCATTGACAACAAATTATTCAAACCAATCATCAAAAAATATGTAAATTATTCGGGACACACTACTGTGTCTCTTTTTTATAGAGGTGAATTAATAATGGCAAATATTACAGAAACCTATAAGAAATACGCTACATTATCGCCTGACAAAATTGCGATACATACTAGTAATCAACAAATCAGTTATAAAGAATGGAATTTATTAATCAACCAAACTGCTAATTGGCTACATGGTCAATTAAATACGAAAACGATTGGAATCCTTTTACCAAATGGGATTTCCTTCTTACAAATGTTTGCAGGTGCTTGTAAAGCAGGATGGATTGCTGTTCCATTTGATATGAAATGGAATTTAGCAGATTTAGAAAAAAGAGTAAAGCTTTCTAAACCTTCAATCATTGTTACAACTAAAGAGATTTATGCTAAGTTTCATTCGATCATTCCTAATATGAAGGTATTGGATGAATGCTTACAAGAAATCGCAAATTTTAATACTTTTTCTTCTATTGAGCTAGAAGAGGATTTACCTTTCTATGTGGGATTTACTTCTGGAACGACTGGGAGTCCAAAAGCGTTTATGCGCTCTCAAAATTCATGGGTTGCTAGTTTTGATTGTAATCGCTTTGACTTTGGACTTGATGAATCTGATGTAACGCTTATACCTGGGGCTTTAATTCATTCACACTTTCTTTATGGTGCTGTTAGTAGTTTATATTTGGGTGGAACAGTTTTTCTATTAGAAAAGTTTTCAGCAATTAATTTACTTTCAATGATGAATAATTTACCTATTTCTACTATATACGTTGTTCCGACAATGATTGAAGCGTTAGTTAGAGAAGGAAATCAAGTTAATAAAGCAATGAAAATTCTTTCATCAGGTGCAAAATGGACTAAAAAATCTAAAATAGAGTTCTGTCAATTGTTTCCGGGGATGTCGATATTTGAATTTTTTGGTGCTAGTGAATTAAGCTTCATAACTGTTTTATCTGATTTTGATGGAGTTTTGAAAGCAAAAACGGTTGGAAAACCTTGCTATGGTGTAGAAATAGAAATTCGTCGACCAAATCAAGAGCTCGCAAAAACAAATGAAACGGGAAAAATATATGTGAGAAGTAAGTATTTAATCAATGGGTACTTTGAAGAAAATGAAAATATAGTTCAATCAATTCAGGACGAAGATGGCTGGGCTACTGTCCATGATATGGGCTTTATTGATGAAGAAGGATTTTTAACAATTAACGGGCGAGAGAAAAATATGATTCTATATGGTGGTATTAATATTTTTCCAGAAGAGATTGAAAAAGTCATTTCTCTTCATCCTGATGTTGAAGAAATTGCTGTTATTGGACTTTCAGATCCATATTGGGGGCAAATTGTGGCTGCTGTCATTAAAGGGAAATGTAATTCTTTTGAGTTGAAGAAGTTTTGTAAGACTTATTTATCTTCTTATAAAATCCCACGAAAATGGTTTTTTTTAGATGAAATACCTTATACAACTAGCGGAAAAATTGCACGTGCTGAATTAATTAAACAAATAGAAATGCAGGTGACTAAAAATTAATAGAGCAGTAATCGTCAAAGCAAAACGAACACCTATTGGAAAAATTGGTGGGATATTACAAGAATATCAACCTCACGAGCTTGCCGCTCCATTACTTAAGCATCTGGCAAAAGGATTGGAAGAGAAGATTAATGACATTATTTTAGGAAATGTAGTCGGTCCGGGTGGAAATGTCGCTAGAGTTTCTGCATTAGAAGCTGCTCTCCCCCTTTCTGTTCCAGGTATGACAATTGATCGTCAATGTAGTGCCGGGTTAGAAGCAATTCGGATGGCTTGTTACTTAATTCAAGGTGGCGCTGGAAATTGCTATATTGCTGGAGGTGTTGAAAGCACTAGCACCTCTCCTTTCCCTTCTAGGGCAAGATTCGCTCCTGATAAAATTGGTGATCCCGATATGGGTTTAGCAGCGGAAAATGTGGCTGAAAAATTCTGTATTTCAAAGGAAACTCAAGATCAATATGCTCTATTAAGTTATACACGGAGTTGGGAATCTTACAAAAAAAAATTCTTTACTGATGAGATTCTTCCAGTTGGTGGACATACTCAAGATGAAGTATTTTTCAAAGAAAGAAAAATGAAAGACTTACTTCATAGAGCAAAGCCTGTGTTTAAAAAGAACGGTACCGTGACAGCTGCTAACAGTTGCGGAATACATGATGGTGCGGCCGCAGTTTTAATAATGGAAGAAAATGAAGCAATTAACTGTGGATTAAAGCCTATTTTACGCTTTAAAGATAGCGAAGTCTCTGGTATTCACCCTAATTATCCCGGCGCTGCGCCTATTCCAGCAATTCAGGGTTTGTTAAATAGAAATAATTTAACAATTGCAGATATTGATTTAATTGAAATAAATGAAGCTTTTGCTTCAAAAATTATTGCCTGCTCTAATGAACTATCCATACCATTTGACAAGTTAAATATTTGTGGGGGTGCATTATCAATCGGACATCCTTACGGAGCATCAGGAAGTATCATGATCACTAGACTTTTTTATGAAGTACAACGAAGAAAGCATTTAGAAACTAACTATGTAGTAGCAGCCATTGGAAGTGGTGGCGGAATCGGAATCGCTGTTTTATTCGAAGTAGTTAATTAAAATGATCATACATACTAGATTTTAAAATTGAGAGGTAAACTAAATGAAAGTAATTGGTTCAATTGACACTCATACACGATGCAAACATTACCACACAGAAAAAGATATTATTGCCATTAAATTCAAATGTTGTGACACATATTACGGATGTTATTTTTGTCATGAGGAAAATGTAAACCATCAACATATAGTCTGGCATAAAAACGAATGGGAAACAAAAGCAATCTTTTGTGGAGGTTGCCATGAGGAATTAACCATTCAAGAGTATCAAGATTGTAACTACAAATGTCCTAAATGTCATGCTGATTTTAATCCAGGATGTAAAAATCATTATCATTTGTATTTTGAATGAGATTTATAATAAATCGTACTATTAAATTTGAGGAAGAGCTGTTTAATTCAGCTCCTTTTTTTATTTATTTCCCGTGTGACACGGATGATTCGTTGTATTTAGTTAAAATTTTATTGATAAAATTACTTTTACCTGCAGTATATTCTGAGCGGTCTTTTGTATTTTTTGCTAGCTCTTTCTTTAACTGTTCATACTCAATAATAGCCCCCGCATTACATCTAAGGTAATTTCGAAATGAAATATGTTTTTTTAATTCCTCGCTGTCTTTATGACAAACATATAGATGATGTTCCATCCAATTCGTATTTTTCCCATCCCAAGGTACAGAACAGTTCATTCTACTGAAGGCTTCTCTACCTTTATAGCTCCAATTTTCTTGGTGTATATAGCCTATTCCTTCAAGTTTTTTTATCACTTTAGGGAAATTACTATAGTCTGCTATGACAACATCAATATCTAGGATTGGTTTTGCTGCAAGCCCCTTAACTGAAGTACTACCAACATGTTCTATATCAATAATTAGTGACTCTAGGCAACTATTTAAAACTTGCTTTAAGGCTGAAAAATTTTTTGGCCATTGCTCATTATATTCTTGTATTTCAATTCTGGAGTGATTTATTTTTGGAAGATCAAAATCCATGCTTCCACCTCATTCGAATAAAATTATATTTATTATCATAAAAAAAGGAAGCCAGCTCTGACCTCCTTTGTTAGCATTAAATAAAAATTTTGTTCTTGCTCATATTATTCTTGAGTTTGAAGTGCTACTCTAACTCCTAATCCAATATAGACTAGACCAATCGTTTTTTCCATCCATTTTGAGCTATTGCTATTTTTATTAAAAAATTTATTCCCAATTAAACTTGATAAAAGCACTAGTGAAGTTGTGTACAAGATACTTAGTATCACAAATGTCATCCCAAGGGTTAATAGCTGAATAAATACTGAATGACCATTATGTTGTACAAATTGAGGTAATAGAGCTAAGAAAAACAATGCAGTTTTAGGATTTAAAACTTCAATTAACACAGCTTGTCGAAAAGATAGTTTAGTATTTATTTCTTTTTGAACTTTAGCTTTTTCACTTTTTTTAGTTTTTCTAATTAATGCCGTGATCCCCAAATAAAATAAATAAGCCGCTCCTAAATATTTAACTACCTCAAAAGCAAAGGCAGATGTCATTAATATTGCAGAAAGTCCAAAGACTGATGCACAAGTATGTATTAAATCACCTACAGCAATACCTAAACCTGTTAAAATTCCGTTCCATTTGCCGCCTTTCATCGTTTGTGATAATGTCAACAAAACAGCTGGACCTGGTATTAAAAATAATGTTAAAACAACTAAAATGAATGAAATCATAATGATAATCCCCTTTCGCTTATATTTTTAAACTTATTATATAACATTATTTTCTAGTAAAAACCGAAACTAGCATAAATTATTAAGTATTTATGTCCTTACTGTAATATCATTTTTCCAAATTCGCAAGTTTTCAGAAAGAATGTTATTACATGGATGTACCGTATGAATTAAGTGTCGGACGAAATAGCAAGAGAAAGAGAGTAGTAGAAGATCGCATACTCGTTAAGATGAGGAAGCATTTAGATTTTCTTTTAAAAAACGAAGGATGGGATATGATTCACATCATACATGAATTATCTTCTTATGAAATCACTTTCATGGGATGATACTGTCACCTGGACCGAACTATTAGGACTAAAGACTGCATCGTTCTTATATAAAGGTGAATTTAATGAAAAAGCGATAAAAGCTTGTTATACGAAGAAGTCTATTTTAGGTGGAGAACAAGAAGGATATGTTATACGATTAACTGATGGATTTGAGTATAAAGAGTTTAAACACTAAGTGGCTATATTTGTTCGAGAAAATCATGTGCAGACTGATGAACATTAGATGATTAATCCAATTAAATCAAATCAACTAAAGCATGAATAAAAGCGGTTAAATTTTTTAATTACTTGCTTTATAATTTAAAACGAAAGCAATGAGAACAATGTAATTTATTCTGTGGATTTAAAGATAACTAGATATAATTTTAAGTCATTTATTGAAATGGCACATAGCTTAACCAATAAAATTCGTCTGCATCATCAATATTTACCCACTCCGAACAAGACCTTATCGTCTATCTCACTAATTAACCATTCTTTCCGAAGACTTCTATAAAAACTCATGAATTATTTTGTTAAAATACTATCAAACTATTTATTCCTTTAATGCAAAAAAAGACCGCCGAAG
>NZ_JBHJTJ010000041.1:0-37420 GCF_042267765.1 Gottfriedia sp. NPDC056225
ACTTAAAAGTTAGTCCTAATTTTGATGCAATTTCTCAAAAAAGCTCTGCTCTTGTTCATCAAATTTCCACTTTAATATTTAATAATACAGATTTATTAATATTAACTTTTTTTACAAATTTAAAAGTTGTAAGCGTGTATGTTATGTATAATTTAATATTTAGTAATATTGATAGAATTATTGGTACCGTTAACAATAGTTTTACTTTTGCCCTAGGTCAAAATTTTCATGAAAAAAAAGAGAAATTTATTAAATTTTATGATACTTATGAAGTATTCTTTATGGCTTTTGTTTTTTCTTTATTTTCTATTGCGTTTATTTTAATACTACCTTTTATGAAATTATACACTTTGCATATCGATGATGTTAATTATCTAGATCCGATATTACCTATTTTATTTGTAATACTTAAATTGCTTAATAATGCACGAACGTCTTCTAATAATGTAATCTTTATCGCTGGACACTTTAAAAGCACTCAATACCGATCAATATTAGAATCTACTATAAACTTGTTTTTTTCTATAGTATTTGTCACTTTCTTAGGAATTTATGGGGTTTTATTAGGAACAATTTGTGCATTGTTATACCGTTCTACTGATATGATTATTTATGCCAATAAAGTTATTCTAAAACGTAATCCAATTGTTACTTTTAGAAGGTGGTTAATCAATATAGGAGTATTTACCTTAATAGTATTATCTAATTCATACTATTCATTTTTTAATCTGACATCTTATACAGAAATATTGATTTGGGGAATGTTATTATCTTTGGTAATTTTTCCTATTTATATTTTTATAGGGTTAATTTTTGAGAAGGAAGTTTATTATTTATCTAAAGATTTTTGTAAAAGGGCTCTAATTAGATTTAAAAGAAGACTATTTAAGGTTTATGCTTAGTATTTAAAAAAATTTTAAAAAGGTGATATATTGACATTCAAAGAATAACACTTTGAGAAAGAACACTAGTGTTACAACAGAAAGTGAATAGTTTGCCAAACCATAATTTCATAGATTAAAGATGCTTTAGCGGATGTTGGAATCAAGCAATTAAATAAATATAAGGTCATCTAGTTTATTTAATAGAAACGTGTGTTAAAAATTATTAAATTTATATTAGGAGAGATAAAATGCAATTAGTCCTTTTATCGGGTGGTTCAGGTAAACGCCTTTGGCCATTATCAAATGACTCACGTTCAAAGCAATTTTTAAAAGTATTGTCAAACGAACATAGCGAGCTAGAGTCGATGGTTCAAAGAGTCTGGGGCCAATTGGAGACCTTAGGAGTAGCAGAAAATACGGTAATTGCTACAAGTAAAACACAAACTGAAATGATTAAAAGTCAAATTGGTGAAGAAGTTAAAACAATTGTTGAGCCGGAAAGACGTGATACATTCCCAGCGATTGCATTAGCTTCTTCTTTTTTATTTTCAGAAGAACTTATCGACGAAAATGAGATTGTTGCAGTATTACCAGTTGATCCTTACGTTGATAAAGCATTTTTTCAACGTGTTTTAGACCTAGAAAATGTATTAAAAAATTCAGATGCTGATTTAGCTCTCATGGGAATTAACCCGACTTATCCATCATCTAAATATGGTTATATTGTTCCATCAACGGTGAAAGATGGGGTTATCCAAGTTAGTCATTTTAAAGAAAAACCATCTGAAATGGAAGCAGAAGATTTAATTCATGATGGTGCAATCTGGAATAGTGGTGTATTTGCATTTCGTTTAGGATCAATGTTAAAAATTCTTGAAGAAAAAGATTTACCACTAGTTTATAGCGAACTCTCTTCTAATTATAGTAAATTACCAAAAATTAGTTTCGATTATGAGGTTGTTGAAAAGACTGATAATATTGTTGCGATTGGCTATGAAGGATACTGGAAAGACCTTGGTACTTGGAACACGTTAACTGAGGAAATGGGTTCTGATACAATTGGCCAAGTATTTAAATGGGGAAATTGTGAAAATACTCATGTCATTAATGAATTGCATATTCCAGTAACGGTAATGGGAATTCAAGATGCAATCGTTTCGGTTAGTCCTGATGGGATACTAGTATCTGAAAAAATGGCGAGTCAAAAGATAAAAGAAGTTGTTGAAAATTTAGATCAGCGCCCAATGTTTGAAGAGCGTCGTTGGGGTTCTTATCGTGTACTTGACCAAATGGTATATGATGATGGAACGCATAACGTAACTAAACGCATTAATATTCAACCGGGAAAGAATTTGAGTTATCATCGTCACCAACATTGTGAAAAAGTTTGGACGATTGTAAAAGGTGAGGGAATATTTGTAATTGATGGGAAAATAAATGTCGTTCGTGAAAGTGATGTATTAACCATTCCAGTTGGCTATTACCACTCATTAAAGTCCATCACTGATTTAGAATTTATCGAAGTCCAAACAGGTTATCCAGTTGTTGAAGGTGATATCGAGCGTAAATATTTAGAGTGGTTAGATATTGAACGCGAGTGTTATAGCAAGGTTAAAAGATAATATTTCATGAGGTAATTGATGAAAACAATCGTATATTATATTTCAGATTACGGATATGGTCATGCTTCGAGAAGTATTGCCGTTATCCGTAATTTTTTAAATAGAACATCAGATGTTAGAATAATTATTTGTAATTCGTTCGCAGCTGAATTTTTAAAGGAATCATTAGCTGAATATAGTGAACGTGTTATTTTTCATGAAGTTCAGACGGATATCGGATACGTGCTTAAAAAAGATTCAATAGATCCAGACCCAACTGCACTTAAAAGTAGACTTCTTGATTTCTATGAAAACTGGGAAGAAAAAGTTAAAAAAGAACTGGAATACTTTAAAGATAAAAATATTATCGGGATTCTATCTGATATATCTCCGGTTGGAATAGAAGTAGGATCTATTCTCGATGTTCCTACAATAGGCATTTCCAATTTTACTTGGTATTCTGCATACAATGATTTGCTAAATGAACAGGAATTGGAAAGATTAAGCAAATCATATGAACAACTGGATTACTATTTCTCTCTAGCAACAAGTCAAGAAAAATGGGGTAGGTTTGGACAATTCAATTTTTCATTTTTCAGTAGAACAATTTATCAAGATGAAGTTAATAGAATTAAAAATCTTGTTAATCCACTAGGTATCAAAAAGGTAATATTTGTTGGAATAGGTATGAAAATAAATATGGCATTAATGGATTTGCCTATTTGGTCCAATGATGAGAATGTTTATATTGTTTCATCAAATATTCAAGTTGAAGGAAAAAACATTTTTAAAATTCCATTAGACTATACAGAGTCACAAAACTATATCGCAGCAAGTGATATCATAATAACAAAAGCAGGTTGGGGTACAGTTAGTGAAGCTGTAAATCAAGGCAAATCATTGTATGTGATTGACAGACAATCATTAAATGAAGATAGAAATACTATTGCATATTTAAAGGAATATAATTTAACTGAAACGATTACATTAGAAGAATTATATTCCGTTAATGATTTTCCAATTAGAAAAGAAGTTAAATGTGAAAATGAAGTTGGACTTATAGTAAATAAAATTTGTGAAATTTTAAATTTAAAGATTATTCCTAAAGTCATCTAGATGTTCTAGATGGCTTTTTGTTATTAGCATAATTGAGAAAGGTTTATGAAAATGAATGTATTAATAGAAAAACAGGATCTTTTCTTTTTTAGACCAGTCTTCCAAGAACGTATTTGGGGTGGAACTCAACTAAAAAAAAATTTTAATTATGAGATTCCTAATGACAAAATAGGAGAATGTTGGGCTATTTCAGCTCATGAAAATGGTCCTAGTGTAGTAGCTAATGGGGAGTGTAAAGGTTTAACACTTAGCGAACTATGGACCCAGCAAAGACACTTATTTGGAAATTTAGAAGGGGAAAAATTTCCACTATTAACAAAAATTCTAGATGCAAAGGACGATTTATCAGTACAGGTTCATCCTAACGATACATATGCTCAAATCAATGAGAACGGTGAGTTAGGAAAAACCGAGTGCTGGTATGTTCTTGATTGTGAAGAAGATGCTGAATTGGTACTTGGCCATAATGCTCAGTCAAAAGCTGAATTTCTTTCAACAGTTGAGGAGAACAAGTGGGATGAAGTTCTTCGACGAGTTAAGATAAAGCCAGGTGATTTTTTCTATATACCAAGCGGAACGGTACACGCAATTTGTAAAAGTACATTAATCCTAGAAACACAACAAAACTCTGACACAACCTACCGTTTATATGATTATGATCGTCGTGATGATAACGGTAATTTAAGAGAATTACATATAGAAAAATCCATGGACGTCATTATCTTTCCACATGTCGATGCTAATCCAGTTAGAAATGAATATCAACAAGAAGGGACATTAATTACAGAATTTATAAACAATGAATTCTTCTCAGTAGAAAGATGGAAAGTAACTGCAACCACAAATCTATCAAACAATAATCCTTTCATTTTAGCTAGTGTTGTTGAAGGTGCAGGAAGTATTTCTATTAATGAAGAAACTCATTCTTTAATAAAGGGTTCACATTTCTTAATTCCATTTTACGTTAAGGAATTTACTATTGATGGAAAAATGGTAATAATTGCTTCGCATGTTTAACTCGTGATATAAGTTTTAGGTAAAAAATACTAATAGTTTAATACATATTTTCAATAAGATTAAACTATTAGTTATTTATGGTAATAAATAACTAAAATGGTTTAATTTGTATAGAAATATAGTGTTTGTGTTGTTATAATATTTTAGTGTTTAAAAAATTCAGATAATAGCAACGAGGAGAGAATTTATGACGGAACAACAAAGAAGTAGAGAGAAGAAAGAGAATCCTGAGAGTTTGTCAAAAAGAATTCTTACGATTGTCTCAATAATCGCAACTATATTATCTATTATAGGAACCTTTAATGGTGCGATTAAACATGCTTATAAAGATGGTAAATCATATATTCTAACATCTATACAAAACTCTAAGCCAAATACTGCGGAGTCAAAAAATCTTAATGTTAAAGAGAGTATAAACAGCTATATGTACCAATATGAGAAAGCGTACAATTTAGGTATTACTCAAGCAAATTCTGATCAGGTATTGAAGTATTATAAAGATTCTATTTACAGAGATAGAATAGAAAAAGAAATTTATGGATTAATTGATAGTCAATCGCATATTAAAATAAATATATTGAAAATTGAACCTAAAGATAAAGATAATATTACTGTATATACATATGAAGTATTATCTGATACAAATGGAAAAATAGAAAAAGATTTTGATATTATTAGCTATGATTTAACAAAAGAAAGTGGTACATATAAAATAGAAAAAAGAATAAATATAGACAATGTTCGAAACTTTATTAGTAATTATACGCTGACATATAATCGTGCATTTAAGGATACAACTATGTTTAAAGAGTTAAGCAATTATTTAATTATTAATACTAAATATTATCAAGTTGTAGATCATGATATAGACATACAAAAGCCGAATAGCAAAAATTATATTACTAATGAAGTAAATGCGATAAGTTACAATGAAATAGAGCAATCCATTCACGTACAGTATACTCATCAACTCCAAACATATCCAAAGAGCGATTCTATATTTACTTTAGTTATTCTTGGTAATCAATTAAAGATTAAAGAAAATAATCCTGGTAATAAATAATATTCTAATTTCTATTAGGTCTAAAAATAAAACCTTAATTTATGGAATTTTCAATTTTAAATGAAGTTCCATATTTAAGGTTTTATTTATTCTACTAGGTTTATTTAATAAAAATTTAAAACATAAATAAAATGAGGTAATTTAATGAATCATAAAGTTCAATTTAATAAATGGTACAACCACCCAACACTAGACAATGAACTAAAATCATTACTAGAACAAATGAAAACAAATGAAAAACTAATAGAAGACAGCTTCTACAAAAACCTAGAATTCGGAACAGGCGGCATGCGAGGAGAACTAGGCGCTGGAACAAATCGACTTAACATATACACAGTAAGAAAAGCATCAGAAGGACTAGCTCGTTTCATCGAAAAACAAGGTGAAGAAGCAAAACGTCAAGGTGTAGTAATTGCATATGACTCTCGTCACAAATCACCTGAATTTGCAATGGAAGCTGCAACAACTCTTGGAGCACATGGTATTAAGACATATGTGTTCGAAAGTTTGCGTCCTACTCCAGTACTATCATTTGCAGTTCGTTATTTAGGTGCGTTCAGTGGGATTGTACTGACAGCAAGTCACAACCCACCTGAATACAACGGATTCAAAGTATATGGACCTGATGGTGGTCAATTACCACCTGCAGAAGCAGATGCATTAACTAGTTTCGTAGATCATGTTGAAGATGAATTATCAGTAGAAGTAGCTTCAAAAGAAGATTTACTAACTAATGGTTTACTAGAAATGATTGGTGAAAAAATCGACTCAGCTTATTTAGAAGAGTTAAAAACAGTAGTTGTGAATGCCGAAATTGTAGAAAAGTATGCGAAGGATCTAAATATTGTCTTCTCACCATTACACGGAACATCTAATATTCCTGTTCGTAATGGTTTAAGTATGTTAGGCTACACGAATGTAACTGTAGTAAAAGAGCAGGAACTTCCAGATCCAAACTTCACAACTGTAAAATCTCCAAATCCGGAAGAACATGCGGCATTCGAACTAAGTATTCAGTATGGTGAGCAAGTAAATGCGGATTTATTAATTACAACTGATCCAGACGCAGACCGTTTAGGAGTTGTTGTTCGTAACTCGGAAGGTGAGTTTACGATATTAACAGGTAATCAAACTGGTGCGTTAATGCTTGAGTATTTATTATCTCAAAAGAAGGCACTTGGAACTTTACCTGAAAATGGTGTCGTTTTAAAAACAATCGTTACTTCTGAAATTGGACGAGTGATTGCTCATAATTATGGTATTGATACAATTGATACACTGACCGGTTTTAAATTTATTGGTGAGAAAATTAAAGAATATGAACAAACAGGTGAATACAAATTCCAATTTGGATATGAAGAAAGCTACGGCTATTTGGTCCGTGAATTTGTACGTGATAAGGATGCTGTTCAATCTGTTATGTTAGCTTGTGAAGTAGCAGCTTATTATAAGTCTCAAGGCAAAACTTTATATGATGGGTTACTAGAAATCTTTGAAAAGTATGGTTTCTTTAAAGAAGATTTAGTGTCTATGACACTGAAGGGGAAAGATGGGGCAGAGCAAATTCAACAAATGATGAATGAGTTTCGTGTGAATCCACCAAAAGAGATTGCTAGTATTGAAGTAGTTGTAATCGAAGACTATAAGGAAAGTACGAAAACAGCGATTAAAGATGGTTCGACAACTGAGATTAATCTACCAAAATCAAATGTACTAAAATACATTTTATCTGATGAATCATGGTGTGCATTAAGACCATCAGGTACTGAGCCGAAGATTAAATTCTATTTTGGCGTTAAAGGAAATTCTTTAGAAAATAGCAGTGAAAAATTAGAATCAATTAAGAGGGATTTATTAAGTCGCTTTGATCAGTAAGTGAATAAATTTAAATTTATTAAAAGCACGACCTTTTTTTAGAGGTCGTGTAATTTTTTTGTTTAAATTTAGTAAAAAAGACAACTCTGATTTACTCCCAATTTAACTACATATTAAAAGGAGAATAACCTTGTCCAGATCAAAAAAACACTCAAAGAAAAAAATGTCCACTGCAAAAAAAGTACTATTAATCATAGTTAGTGTAATACTTGTAATTGGCTTAGGAATAGGCGGATACGCATATTCAATCTACCACAATGTAAATAAAACATCAGATGCAATCTATCAAGGAATAAAGAAAACGGACAAACGAAAAGAAGATTTAAGTGTTGAAAAGAAAGAGCCTTTCTCAATTTTACTACTAGGTGTTGACCATCGTCCTGGTGATAAAGGTCGTTCGGATTCGATGATTGTGTTAACAGTTAATCCAAAAACAAGTACAACTAAAATGGTAAGTATTCCACGTGATACGAGAACTGATATTGTTGGAAAAGATAAAGTAGATAAGATTAACCATGCTTATGCGTTTGGTGGAATCCAAATGTCTGTTAACACGGTTGAAAATTTCTTGAACATTCCGATTGACTATTATCTTGAGGTAAATATGGAAGGGTTTAAGGATATTGTTGAAGCAGTTGATGGGGTAGACGTTAATAATGATTTAGACTTTACTTATGAAGGCGTGCACTTTACGAAGGGGCAACTTCATTTAAATGGTGTAGATGCGTTAAAGTTCTCTCGTATGCGTAAGTTAGACAAACGAGGAGATTTTGGGCGTCAGCTTCGTCAAAGACAAGTGATTGAAGCGGTTGTTAAAAAAGGAGCAACCATCTCTTCTCTAACAAACTATCAATCTGTATTACAAGCGATTCAAAAAAATGTAGTGACGAATATTAGTTTGAAGGATATGGTTTCAATCCAAAAAGATTATCGTACGGCTGCGAAAAATGTTACTGAAACCCAAATTACAGGTGAGAGTAAGAAGATTGACGGAATCTGGTATGTAATTGTATCGAAAGAAGAACAAGATAAAGTATCAACTGAATTGCGTCAACATTTGGAATTACCTTAAGAAGTGAATAAATAACGAAACCTTCAAATAAACATCGTTAAAAATTATATTTTTAGCGGTGTTTATTTTTTTATGTCTTTTTATATTTATGACTCTACTAATTTCTTCTAAAATTCACCCCAAAATACTCATTCCTCCCAAATTAGAGTTTTACCTACACACACCCTTATTCATCAACATAATAATATATATATTCCTAAAATTATGAGTAAAAATGTTTAGGAGGTCTTGACGATTAAAGGCATTATACTTGCAGGTGGTAGTGGTACGCGACTTTATCCATTGACGATGGTGACTAGTAAGCAGCTATTGCCTGTGTATGATAAACCAATGATTTATTATCCGTTATCTACTTTGATGCTGGCGGGGATTAGAGAGATTTTAATTATTTCGACTCCAGAGGATTTGCCTCGATTTGAGGCGTTGTTAGGTGATGGGTCTCAGTTTGGCATTTCTTTGCAATATAAGGTACAGCCTAGTCCGGATGGGTTGGCTCAAGCTTTTATTATTGGTGAAGAGTTTATTGGAAATGATTCTGTTGCGATGATACTAGGTGACAATATTTATTATGGTAGTGGGTTGCGTAGTATTTTGAAAAAAGCAGCGTTGAAAGAAAACGGAGCGACAGTGTTCGGTTATCATGTTCAGGATCCTGAGCGATTTGGGGTTGTGGAGTTTGATGCGTCCGGGAAAGTTTTAAGTATTGAAGAAAAGCCTGTTGCTCCGAAGTCGAATTATGCAGTGACTGGGTTGTATTTTTATGATAATCGTGTCGTTGAAATGGCTAAAAACGTAAAACCATCTCATCGTGGTGAGTTAGAGATTACTTCTGTCAATGAAGCTTATTTAAGCTTGGGCGAATTAGATGTAGAGCTTTTAGGGCGCGGTTATACATGGTTAGATACTGGTACGCATGAGAGCTTGGTTTCGGCAACGAATTTTGTAAAGACAATTGAGGAGCATCAAGGGATTAAAATTTCTGCTCCGGAAGAAGTTGCTTATATTAATGGATGGATTAATAAGGAGCAATTATTACGTTTAAGTGAGCATCTGAATAAAACGAGTTATGGACAATATTTACGAAAAGTTGCAAGTGGCGAGATTAAATATTAAGGAGTCATTATCTTTGAAGATTACAGAAACTTTTTTAAAGGGTATTGTAGTTATTGAACCGACTGTTTTTGGTGATCACCGTGGTTGGTTTATGGAAACATATAATGATTCAAAAATGAAGGATTTTGGCATGGATTTACATTTTGTTCAAGATAATCAATCGTTTTCAGCGATGAAGGGAACTTTACGTGGCTTGCATTATCAATTATCTCCAAAAGCACAAACGAAATTAGTGCGGTGTACAAGGGGCTCGATTTTTGATGTAGTTGTAGATATTCGAAAAGGGAGTCCGACATACGGGGAATGGTTTGGGATTGAATTAAGTGCTGAAAATAAAAAGCAATTATTAGTACCAAAAGGGTTTGCTCATGGTTTTATGACATTAACGGATGATGTGGAAGTTCAATATAAAGTAGATGAGTTATATGCACCTGAGTGTGATCGAGGGATCAACTGGAATGACCCTGACATAAAGGTCGAATGGCCAATCAATCTTTCTCCATTATTATCAGCAAAAGACAAAACTGCTCCATTATTAAAGGATGCTGAAATTAATTTTGTTTATAAGGAGCAATAAAATGAAGATTTTAGTAACTGGTTACGGCGGGCAACTCGGGTACGATGTCGTTAAGGAATGCGAACGACATGGTTTAAATGTTAAAGGCTGCGGTCGAAAAGAGCTTGATATTACGAAGAAAGAATCAGTATTCGCTTTAGTAGATTCATATAAACCTGATGTAATTATTCATTGTGCTGCTTACACAGCGGTCGATAAAGCTGAAGATGATAAAGTGAATTGCTGGAATGTAAATGTTGAAGGCACGAGATATTTAGCTGAAGCTGCAAAAAAGCAAAATGCAAAATTTGTTTATATTAGTACAGACTATGTATTTCATGGAAAAGGTGAAAATCCTTTTACCGAAGAGGACCAACCTGAACCGATTGGTTATTATGGTTTAACAAAGTATGAAGGAGAAAAAATTGTTCAGTCTTTAATCGAAAAGTATTTTATCCTTCGCATTTCGTGGGTATTCGGGATTAATGGGAATAATTTTATAAAGACGATGTTAAAACTATCAGAGTCTAGAAATGAATTAAATGTAGTAGGTGATCAAATCGGTTCACCGACATATACTGTTGATTTGGCTAAATTAATAGTAGAACTTATCAAAACTAACAAATACGGAATTTATCATACTACAAATGATGGCTATACTAGTTGGGCAGAATTTGCGGAAGAAATTTTCAAACAAGCCGACCGTAAAATGTTAGTCAATTCAATTGCAACCGAAGAATACCCTACTCGGGCTTCTCGACCAAAGAATTCAAGATTATCGAAACAAAAGCTAGTTGAAAATGGATTCACTCCTTTACCTTCATGGCAAGATGCACTAGCAAGATTTTTAGTTCAATTGAAATCTAGTTCAATTAGAGACGGGGTACAGTAATAAATGAAAGTAGCGATTACAGGTGGTGCCGGGTTTATCGGTGGCAACTTTGTTCAATATATGTTGAGTAACTATCCTTCCTATTCGATTTATAATTTAGATGTTTTAACATATGCAGGTGATTTAACGAAGCATAAAAACATCGAAAAAAATGAGAACTATCATTTTGTAAAAGTCGATATTACGAATCGTGAAGAGATTGTAAAATTATTTAATAAAGAAAAGTTCGATTATGTCGTCCATTTTGCAGCGGAAAGCCATGTGGATCGCTCAATTGCCGAGCCAGAAATATTCGTCAAAACAAATGTGTTAGGAACCCAAGTTTTATTAGATGCTTCTAAAGCAATTAGTATCAAAAAATTCGTTCACGTATCAACTGATGAAGTATATGGTGAATTGGATTTCGATCCTACAACATTTTTTACTGAAGAGACTCCGTTACAACCAAATAGTCCGTACTCCGCAAGCAAAGCATCATCTGACTTTCTAGTTCGTGCCTATCATGAAACATTCGGATTCCCTATGAATATCACACGCTGCTCAAATAACTACGGTCCATATCACTTCCCGGAAAAGCTAATCCCATTAACCATTTCACGTGTTGTAAATAACCAAAAGGTTCCTGTTTACGGGACTGGAGAAAACATTCGAGACTGGCTACATGTGCTAGACCATTGTGCAGCAATCGATTTAGTTTTGCATAAAGGACAAAATGGAGAAGTTTACAATATAGGTGGGCATAACGAACGTACGAATTTAGAAGTCGTTAAAACAATAATTTCAACTCTTGGAAAATCAGAAGACTTAATTGAATTTGTTCAAGACCGCTTAGGTCACGACAAGAGATACGCAATAGACCCTAGTAAATTAGAAAAACTTGGATGGAAACCTACTTATCATTTCGATACTGGAATTGCTCAAACTGTTCAGTGGTATTTGGATAATAAGGAATGGTGGGAAGCGGTTGTTTCTGGTGAGTATAGGAAGTATTTTGATGAGCAGTATTCCCTAGAATAAGGATCTTGTTGTTTTTAAGGCGTTTTTACTTTAAAAAGTAAAGCGTCTTTTTTATATTTTGTTACTTACGAAGCAATTTCGTTAATCGACAAATAGCCATTGGAATAAATTCTTATTCTGGTTATTTTATTTTTTAAATATGAGAAATATTTCACTTGATATTATATTAATCTAACTTTAATTGAAATTTAATTTTAAAAAGTACTGATTTTTTGTGACATTTTTTATGTTATAATACATTTTGTAGCATAAAATGACATTTATTTTACAAATTTTATTAAAAACATTACAAAAACTTAATATTATATTTTACTTTAGAATAATTTTCTGAATAATTTGTTTGTTGAAAAATAAATTAATGTAATTTTTTTCAGAAAGTTAAAATGGTGGGAGAAATTAAGTTTTAATAAAGGGGGAAAACGGGTGAATCAACCATTAATTTCTGTTATTTTACCTATTTATAATGTCGAAAGTTATATCAATGAATGTTTACATTCATTATTAAATCAAACGATTGGGTATGAAAAGTTAGAAGTGATTATGGTGAATGATTGCTCGTCCGATCGTACCCCAATTTTGATTGATGAGTATGCAAGTAAGTATCCAAACTTTAAAGCAATTCATTTCACGGAGAATTCTGGTGCTCCTGGTAAACCGAGGAATGTTGGAATTGAAAATGCAACAGGTATGTATACGATCTTTTTAGATCCAGATGATGTTTTACCTTTAGATGCATACGAAAAATTAATTAATGTAATTGAAAACAGTGAGTCTGATTTTGTAATGGGTAAGATGATCAGCTTTGATGATCAAACGAAGCGTAGACACGAACATGTTACATTTAAACAATATCAATTACAAAAGAAATATATTGATGTGAATATAGAGGATGCTCCTTTTTTCTATCAAGTTAAAACAGCAGTTTATTTAAAATTAGTAAAAACTGAATTCTTGCGACAAAATAATATTAATTTTATCGAGGGTATGAAAAATGGAGAAGATAAATATTATGATATTCAATTATTCTCTAAAGCTAAAAAGTTCAGCTATATTCCTGAAGTAATTTATTTATATCGCGGAAGAAACGATGAGAAAAATCTATCTTTAACACAAAGAGATATTATTAGTACGGTCCAAAATGATGTGAAATCGGCTTTGTTAATAAAACCTTTACTTTCAAAAAAAGATTTCAAATATTTTCAGATTAACGTATTTAGATCAATTTTTTGGAAAACCGGTGACGCAGACTTTAAAAATTTACCAAAAGAACAACAGTATGCCCTTTTTAATTTAGTAAAAGATGTAGCAATTGGATATGACCCTGATTTAGCTAAAGACTATATGGAAGTAGAAGAGCCAATCCTTAGTTTGATTAGCTCTGGACATATTGAGGAAGCTTTAGATTATAATCTTTTATTAATTTCTAGAAGATGGTGGTATAAAGTCAACATTGAATTAGCGAAAGATTATAAGAAGTCGAGAAAAATTAAGAATAGTAATTTTTGGAAAGTGACAAATCCATTACGAAAAGTTATAAGTCTTGTAAAGAGGGTGTCGTAACTTGCAATTTAGCATCATAATTTCATATATAAATGAGGAGATTAATAAAGTAATAGATTGTATTAATTCAATCAAGAAGCAAAGTATTAAGCAAGATCAAATTGAATTAATCCTTTATAATACAGAAAATGAGTTATTGGCTGAAGAGACTGAAGAAATATTATCACAGCAGTTTAGTAACTTAAATTTGGTAAATACAAAATTGAAGTTAGATGATCTTAATGGTAAATATGTTTTTATTTATGATCGTAAAATTAGCCTCAATCAATATTTATTAGAAATATTTTTAAGAATTGCTGATTCCGGTAAATACGATTGCATTTTTTCTACTGTAAAGGAAAAAAAATTAGAAGTTAATCCAATTAATTTTAATGATTTTACCTATTCTGATTTAATGAGTATGAATTTACTAAGGACTAATACCTTAAAAGAATATCTTATAGAAACTAAGACTCAAGAAATAGATTATATTGGATTAAAGTATTATATTATTAAGCAATATATTACAAATAAAAAAATTGGAACGAATGATGTATTGTCAATTAAAAATAATGAAATTGATGATGAGTACTTTATAAATCAAGTCAAAGAAATTGATAATTTGTTTTTAAAAGTAAAAGAAGAGTCCAATGTGGAATTACAAAAGCATGCATATGGTATGTACATTAAGCAATTAATGTTTTTAATAGATAAGAAGAAATTTGTAGATGAATTAGATGAAAAGCTTCAAATTAAATTATTAGAACTTTTACGCTTAATAACAAAAGAGATAAATTTAGAAGAAGTTTTAAAGGAAATTAAACTAGAAGGTTATAAAGGATTCTTTGCAATCTTAAGTTTGAAGAAATATTCTGAAGCGATAAGCTATATGAAGTTGTTTAGGAGTAAGAGATACCAATATCATATAGCAAACAAATACAGTAACTATTTGGAAAAGAATCCAACTGATCCAAGCGAAGATTTAACATGGAAAATGACAAAGCCATTCCGCAAAATAAAGCCAGCCATTCGTAAAGTAACAGGACTTATTATTAAATATTTTTTACTGCTAATTGTAGCTATCTATAAAATTCTATATGTAAATAAAGAAGTATGGTTAATTTGTGAAAGAGCTGATCAAGCTGAAGATAATGGATATTTCTTTTTTAAGTATTGTAGAGAGCAACACCCTAATAGGAAAATTTATTATATAATCGAAAAAAATTCACCGCATTATGCTAAAGTTGCCAATTTAGGAAATGTTATTCATCACTCTTCCTTTAAACATAAAATATATACACTTTTAGCGGATGTATTTGTTAGTGCTTGGACATTTGGTGAAAGTGGTTATCCTAATCCTTCGAAAGATTTCAGATCAAGATTTAGAAAGCAATTAAAGAATAAGTTTCAAGTATGTATACAGCATGGTGTTATTATTCATAATATTTCTCCATATTTATCAAAGAAAAAGTACAATCAAAATTTAATTATAGCTAGTTCAGAATTTGAAAAAGAAATAATTATGGAAACTCTTAATTATTCAAATGATGAAGTTGAAGTAACAGGATTAGCTAGATTTGATAATTTACATGATGCTAAAACAAAAAGGCAAATATTAATTATGCCTACTTGGAGACGTCATTTATTTAAAATAAATAAAAAACAATTCTCAAATTCCGAGTACTTTAAGACATACAAAAATCTAATATCAAATAAAGAATTTCAAGATTTTATTAGTAGGAAAAATATCCAGGTTAAGTTTTATATTCATCATCAGATGCAACGATTTTTGGAAAACTTCATTATAGATCACCCTAATATTGAATTCTTATTAAAAAAGGATGCCAAGGTATCAGACTTATTGAAGGAGTCAAAGTTGTTATTGACAGATTATTCATCTGTTTCAAGTGATATCTTCTACATGAATAAACCAGTAGTGTTTTATCAATTTGATCCACATAAAAATCATCATGCACCTACTGAACAGATTAAATATAGTGATCTAGGAAAGATTGTGAATAATGAGGAAAAATTAATTGATGAAATTATAAAAATTTCAAATAGAGGTTTTACAACGGAAAAGAAATATCAACGAAATTCGAATAGAATTTTTAAATATAAAGACACAAATAACTCAAAGAGAATTTTTGAAGCGATTGAAAAGTCTTACCATAATTCAAAATTAAAGAACGTTGAATAATTCAAAAAAGGCATTTGCTTAAAAGAGCAATGCCTTTTTTGGTGTTCAAATCTTAATTTACTAACACATACATTAGTCTAACAAGGTAGTAAAATATCTTATATACACAGGAATAATAGAAGGATTTTATTAAATTTGGAAGTCACATATTATAAAACACAATTATAGATATTTGCAACCACAAGCACCTTCGATTGGACATTTAATCCAACCACAATCTTCGCAAATATCATGTATTTTTCTTTCCAAAGGATAACTGCATTTATAGCACCGTGCTCTCCTTTCTATAGGTGTAAGAGTGCCAACAAGAGTCCTTCTTTCACTAAAAAGTTCGACTGCTTTTCCGTTTTTCCATACTTAAAAGTAGAAGACATCGTCAGTGAAAATTTGTCCTGACTCCTCAAAATCAATCACTTCTTCGGTAACTTTAACAAGTTCGACTTTCTTACGAATTATCTTCTGTTTCTCATGTGAATTTAAAGTATATACATAAAACTCCCTACATTTAGTACTGCCATCTTTATCCCCCTAATTTGAATTGGGTGCCGGGTGCCCCTTTAATTTATGTTTATTTTTATTTTAAAGAATTTATATGCATCTTTTAATTTTTTCTAAATATAAATCCCTGCTTCGTAGTCGAATAAAATTTTTGCACTGGCAGTTATTTTTTTTACAATTTTTTAACAAGGATACACATTTAGATTCACATTAAAAAGTTAATCTTAAAATAATAAAAATATCTTCTTTATGAATAAACACATCATTTCTGGAGGTTTGAAATGAAGAATAGTGAATTATTGAGTAATAATCATGTTGATTCGACAACTTTAAATTTTAAGCCAAGTTTAATAAAGGTTACGACTGAGGATTTCGATGCGAATATGGAACGTCAAAATGAATTGTTAGTAAAGCAAAATGAGTTCCTTTCCAATAAGGTAATGGAATTGGAAAAAAGAATGGAAGAGCAGTTATTTCGTCAGCTGGATTTAATTGTGGAGCATGAGGAATTTATGATGGGGCTCGATGATTATGTTCTTGTAAACGAAGTAAAGCAATCTTTTGGTTCATATGAATATGAAAAGCTGCAAGAGGAATTTCAAAGGCTACAATTAAACTATGAAACATTTAGGAATTCGAAATTTGGGAAATTGGCAAGGAAGTACTGGAAGCTTTTGAAGTATTTAAAAAGAAAATGAGGGGACATTCATGTTAAAAGAATCTATCGAAAAACAAATCACGCGACTACGCAATGAGAAATTTGATACAAAAATGATGCTGCAAAAATTAATGAATGTGGATGAACCTTTTTATTTTCAAAACCATGAGTTATTTTCATTTTTAGCTGATGATTTCACTGTTAGTAAAGGTGTTCAAAAGTTCCAAAAGGAAAAGGAAATTTTAATTCAAAACAAACTAATTAAACAGACTGCTATTATTGATTATGTAAAGAGCGATAATTTAGTGACGCTATTATTTAATGAAGGAAGAAGCAGATTATTTACGAAATTTGGGGTTACAGGCTTCGTCAGTGGTGGTAAATGTGAAGTTGTTTTTGAATTGCGATTTATTGATCATGAAGATTACATTAGCACATTAAATTTTAAATTAGATGAGTTAGTCGATTTAACTCCATATATTCAAAAAGAGTTTCAATCGGTCTCTTTTTCAATTCACATGACTGGCGCAGGTACATTGCATCTTTTCCATGCTAAATTAATGGGTTCATATAAAGAAAGTAAAGTAGACAATAGTTACTTGAAGAAACAAAAAAAGGAAATTAAAGATTTTCGAGTTGGGTTTATTGCAGATGAATTTACGACGCGTTGTTTTGATTATGAGTTTGAACTAATAAAGATCACGCCTGAGAACTGGTTAGATGAATTTAAAAAGCATCGAATTGATTTCTTCTTTTGTGAGTCTGCATGGCTTGGTAACGAAGGGGCTTGGAAGGATAAGATTGGTACGAAAAATCATCGGGATCATACGAAACTTTTAAAATTAGTTTATTGGTGTAAAGAGCACTATATCCCGACCGTGTTTTGGAATAAAGAAGATCCGTTTCATTATCAAGCTTTCATTGATACTGCGAAGCATTTTGATTATGTGTTCACGACTGATCATGAATCAGTTCAGTATTACGAGGCAGAAGGCTGTGAAAATGTATATTGTTTACCTTTTGCAGCTCAACCAAAAATTCACAATCCAATTGAATATCTTCCACGTAAAGAAAAGGTCGTTTTTGCTGGAGCATATTACGGTAAAAAATTCCCTGAACGGACAAGTGCGATGGAGAAGCTAGTGAATGCTTCGAAAGAATATGGACTAGATATTTATGATCGAAACTATCATAATCCAACAAGTCCAAATCAATTTCCAGAAGAGTATCGACCGTTTATTGTTGGTAACTTAAAACAAAATGAAATCGACATTGCCTATAAAGGATATAAAGTAGCACTTAATGTGAATAGTATTACTAAATCTCCGACAATGTTTGCCCGGAGAGTATTTGAGTTGCTGGCGAGTAATACGCCAATCATTAGTTCCCATTCAGAAGGGATTCATAGAATGTTTGGTGAAATCGTAACGGCTACCGACAATGAAAAAGTGATGAAGCAACGCCTTGCTAATTATTATACAGATGAGACTTATTACAAGAAAAACCGTTTACTCACATTACGAAAAGTATTAGAAGAGCATACTTACACGAATCGTGTTGAGGAGCTACTTGATCTTATTAAATTGCCGTATGAAAGAAACGAAGAGACTGCTACATTAGTAGGGATTGTTCGAAGTAATGCAGATTATGAGAAGCTAATGGCAATCTACAATCGACAAGGAATTAAACAGAAAAAGCTAGTTATTTTACTCGACTTATTTGATGGCTATTTAGACATTTTTAATCAAAACAATCATGGGAATGTAAAAACATACTTGATTGATTACTGCCATCATTACTTTAGTATTAATGATCTTGTTGATTCGAGTTATATTGTACCAATTCATTTAGATCATTATTACGGAGAAAATTATTTAAGAGATTTGATGCTCGCTACAAAATATACAAATGATACGATTATTGCTAAAGGGAATCAAAATAGCTATAGCTATGTGAATAGTTGCCGAATTGACGAAGCTTTGATTTGTACAAAGGCGACAAGATTTATTCATCCTAATGAATTTATGAGGCTTTTAGAGACAAAATCAACGATTGATCATTTTTCAAAAGCTGGCGTTCAATTTTTTGAAATTGATGAGTTTAATTTTTATCGAAATGCCTATGAAAAAGCCATTGACCACGACGAAATCGAGAGAATTTTAGTATAAGGAGCTGTCTTTATGAAACTGGCGATTATTGGGCATGATTTAAAGTTTATAAACGATGCGATTAAGAGATTTGAAGCAAGAGGCGACATCGAAATTAAAATAGATTTATGGGAAGGCCATACAATTCACCAGGTTACAAAAAGCATAGAAATCGTTAATTGGGCGGATGTTCTATTTTGCGAATGGGGACTTGGAAATGTCGTTTGGTACCAGGAGCATAAAAAAGAACACCAAGTATTAATCGTCAGAATGCATCGTTTTGAAATGAATACACCATTTCCAGAACGATTTGATTTTACGAAGATTGATAAGGTTATTGCGATTTCTTCCTATATATTTGAGGAGTTTCATCGAGTTGCGAAAATTCCTAGAGATAAGATGGTTGTCATTCCAAATGGTGTTGATGTTGAGAGATTTCATTTGCCTAAGGAGTATGACGCAAATTTCCGAATTGGCTTACTTGGTTATGTGCCGAAGTTAAAACGGTTAGATCGAGCGCTTGCTATCTTTGAAAAATTATGTGAAAAAGACAGTCGATACTCTCTTTCGATTAAAGGAAAGCATCCGAAAGAATTTTCGTGGGTATGGAATAATCAACAAGAGCATGATTATTATACGAATGTATTTCGAAAAATTGATAAATCCCCCTATAGTAATCAAATTCAATTTGAAGAGTGGGGAGATTCAGCGGAGTGGCTTCAGTCAATCGGTTATGTCTTATCTGTAAGCGATTATGAAAGCTTCCACCTAGCACCGATGGAAGGGATGGCTTCTCGCGCTGTGCCTATTGTTTTAAATCGTGAAGGAGCTCGAACAATCTTCCCTGATGAGTACATTTTTGAAACAATCGACCAAGCAGCGGAATTCATCGCCAATTCCAAAAAAGAATCAGGGAAAAAACTAGTTGAATTCGTTAAGAAACACTATTGTATGGATAAAATGTGTTCAGAGATTTTGAGTCTAATTGATGAGTTACAAAGTAAATTAGTTCATTAAGAAGGTATGAGCACAATGAATTCTAAAAAGAAGGATCTGTGCTTTTTTCTACCATATTATATACATCGTGTATGAATGGTTTTAATATGTGGGAAACTAATTAGTACGGATGGAAAAAGATTATCGCTATAAAATGTGGCGAGAAGTCACGAAAAAATAGTGGAATAAATTTACATTTTTCGTGATAATAAATGTTTTTATTTCATAGTTAAGATACAATAGATAGATACATATTAGGAAATAACCGATTCATTTTGAAAGGGGAAAGAATTTTGACTGTTAAAGTAATGACTATATTTGGAACAAGACCTGAGGCGATAAAAATGGCGCCGCTTGTGCTTGAATTAGCGAAACATCCTGATCAGATCGAATCAATTGTAACGGTTACAGCTCAGCATCGACAAATGCTTGATCAAGTACTTGAGATTTTTGATATTACTCCTGACCATGATTTAAATATAATGAAGGATCGTCAAACGTTAATCGATGTAACAACTCGAGGTTTAGAAGGATTAAATAAAGTTATGCAAGAAGTGAAACCTGATATAGTATTAGTTCACGGTGATACGACGACTACTTTTATTGCTAGTCTTGCAGCTTTTTATAATCAAATTGCGATTGGACATGTTGAAGCAGGTTTACGAACTTGGGACAAGTATTCACCATATCCAGAAGAAATGAACCGCCAATTAACGGGTGTAATGACGGATTTCCATTTTGCACCGACAACAAAATCAGCCCAAAATTTATTAGCTGAAAACAAAAAAGAAGAAACAATCTTTATTACTGGTAATACAGCAATCGATGCGCTAAAAACGACAGTAAAGGAAGAGTACGCTCATCCTGTGTTAGATCAAATCGGTAATGACCGTTTAGTGTTAATGACTGCACACCGTCGTGAAAACTTAGGGGAACCAATGAGGAATATGTTTAAAGCGATTAAGCGCTTAGTCGAAAAACATGAAGATATTCAAGTTGTGTATCCTGTACATATGAACCCTGTTGTTCGCGAAATTGCAAATGATGTTTTAGGAAATGACAATCGAATCCATTTAATTGAGCCACTGGATGTGATTGATTTCCATAACTTTGCGGCAAGATCTCACTTAATCTTAACGGATTCTGGTGGAGTGCAAGAAGAAGCACCATCTTTAGGCGTACCAGTTCTTGTATTACGTGATACAACTGAACGTCCTGAAGGAATTGACGCTGGTACATTAAAGCTTGCGGGAACTGACGAAGATGTCATTTTTGCACTAGCTGATGAATTGCTGTCAGATGAAGAGGCACATGCAAAAATGTCTAAAGCATCGAATCCATATGGAGACGGCGAAGCTTCTAGAAGAATCGTTGAAGTCATTATTAAACATTTTAAAAATAAAGTTAAGTGATCTAAAAAAGACTATTTTTGAAAAGTTTTCAATGATAGTCTTTTTCTTTGTCCATTTAAAGGAAAAATTAATAAATTTAATGCATTATATAAACAATAGAAGTAGACGATCGTAGATTTTGTGAAGGACTATATTTTGCAGGTCCAAGGCAGGTTTCTAAAAACAGTCTTCTTTTAGAATGTATGATATAATTAGATTTTAAACATTATTTAATTTTCTATTCTACACAATAGGAGGGTTCATGTGAAAGTTTTAGTCATAGGTGGGGCAGGATATATTGGATCTCATACAGTATATGAATTAATTCGTGAAAATCATGAAGTAGTAGTAATAGACAATTTATCAACAGGTAGAAAAGAAGACATTCATGAACTTGCTACATTTTATCAAGCAGATATTAGGGATTTAAATTCTTTAAATGAAGTATTTAAAAAAGAGAATAATATTGATGTAGTCATGCATTTTGCAGCAAAGCTCATTGTCCCAGAAAGTGTAGAAAAACCATTTGAGTATTATGATAATAATGTTTTCGGGCTTAAAGTTCTATTAGAGGCAATGGTTGCAAATAAAGTAAATAATTTTGTATTTTCTTCTACGGCAGCCGTTTACGGAGAGCCAGAAAACTCGATATGTACTGAAGAAGATTTCTGTTTACCAATTAATCCATATGGTGAAACAAAATTAGCAGCTGAAAAATTAATTCAATGGTCTGCTAAGGCATATGGATTGAATTATTGTATCTTGAGATATTTTAATGTTGCCGGAGCAGATGTTTCAGGAGAAATTGGTTTATATAAGGATAATCTCACACATTTGATACCAGTTACAATCCAAGCTGCATTAGGATTGAGAGATAAATTAGTTGTATTTGGAACAGACTACGAAACAAAGGATGGTACATGCATACGTGATTATATTCACGTCACTGATGTAGCAAAAGCCCATATATTAGGAGCAGAATTTACTACGAAACAACAAAGTGGTATTTTTAATCTTGGTTCTAATTCTGGCTACACTGTTCAAGAAATAATTGATATGGTGGAGAAAGTTAGCGGCATTGAAGTTCCAGTTGAGTATAGTGGCAGACGCCCGGGGGATCCGGCTGCAATAGTTGCATCTAACCATAAGGTAATTGAGCAATTAGGCTGGAACGTGAAAAATACGCTAGAAGATATCATCAAATCTGATTGGAATTTTCGATTGAGTAAAATTGAAGTAAGTCGTAAATAAAATTGTAAACGTATTTTTTTATATAGGAGAGAACAACTTTATGATATTAGTAGTTGGTGGAGCAGGTTATATTGGTAGTCATACTGTAAAAGAGTTATTAGATCAAAATTTCGAAGTAGTTGTATTAGATAATTTAACAACAGGGCACCGTAATGCGGTTGATCCTCGCGCAGAATTTATTGAAGGTAATCTTGGTGACGCTACTTTATTATCAGAGATCTTCACAGAAAAATCGATTGATGCAGTCATGCACTTTGCTGCAAATAGTTTAGTCGGAGAATCTGTTGTAAATCCACTTAAATATTATCAAAACAATGTTTCTGCAACAATTACATTACTAGGAAGTATGTTAGAGTATGGCGTGAAGAAATTCATTTTCTCATCAACAGCTGCAACATACGGAATTCCAGATGTAGACTTAATCACAGAAGAAACAAAAACGAATCCAATCAATCCTTATGGTCAATCTAAATTAATGATTGAAAAAGTATTAAGTGATTTCCATTCTGCTTATGGTATGGACTATGTTGTATTACGCTACTTTAATGCAGCGGGTGCACATATAACTGGTGAAATTGGTGAAGACCACACACCTGAAAGTCATTTAATCCCACTAATCCTTCAGCACCTTTTAGGTCAAAGAGAAAGCATCACTGTGTTTGGTGATGACTATCCAACTGCTGATGGAACATGTATAAGAGATTATATACATATTACAGACTTAGCTGGTGCTCATATTGCATCATTAAAGAAAATGCTTGAAGAAGACAAGTTCACACGTACTTACAACTTAGGTAATGGACTAGGTTACTCTGTAAAAGAAGTAATTGAAACATGTGAAAAAGTAACTGGCCGAAAAGCGAACATCATCATGGGAGAGCGCCGCGCTGGAGACCCTGCAAATCTAGTTGCATCATCACAAAAAATCTATAATGAACTTGGTTGGAAAACTAAGTATAAATTAGAAGAAATTATTCAAACAGCTTGGAATTGGCATCAATCTCATCCTGAAGGATTCACAAAATAAATAAATGATTTAACGTATAAAAAAGAACTGCGCCTAATGGTTGGAAACAATGGTGCAGTTCTTTTTTTATTTACTATTTAAATATGTTCTCTAGACCTTTTGCAACCGGATAGTTTGGTCGACAATTTAAAAGTTTCGTTTATTTTTCGATCATTCATTAACTATTTTTAAAGCCTCTTGATTTTTCATCCTTAAATTGTTTTTTTGTCCCGAAATTGCAATGTGTTTGTCATTAACACTTTTCGTAAAAAGTGGTATAATTTATTGCAAAATATGTAGAAATATAACCTTTAATTTTATTTGATAATTGCTACACACAAGGGAGACGTATATGAATAACATTGCAATACAAGGACTTAGACTAAAAGATAGTTTACTAGAAGTAATCACTAAACAAGAAATAGTGCATGAGAACGATCTATCTTTTTACTTAGAGAATAAGTCTAGTGGAATAATGAAGAAACTCGAATCAACATTTACATTAAATAAAGACGAAATCGTTTTCAAAATAAAGATTGAAGAGTTTCAACTAGAGAATGAAATTAGTCAATTTCTAGTCGTTGCGAAGGATTCGAATAATGAATCATTTTATATGATGGGATCGCCATTAACAGTTGAGCCTAATAAATATACTAATTGTCATGAGTTAAGTGAAGAGTTTGTTGTAATCAGTCACTTAGAAAATCGATTAGTATCCCTAACTTTAGGTAAAAAACAACATGTAACAAAGATGTTTAGTGAGATCAATCATTATAAATTTTCTTCAATTATTGAAATTGAAAATTTAAGAATTGAAGGACCGAAAGTTAGTTTTAATATATCAAAGGATCTGATTCTTAATAAACCAGATTTAGAATTTTTTCTAAGAGAAAGAACGACAAAGGAAGTATTCATACTTAACTTTAAAATTAATCAACAAAATGAAGTCGAAATTGATTTAAATGAATTTGCTTCACACCATATTGAGAAAATCTCGAGATGGGATGCAGTCGCTACATTTAAAAATGAAAATGTATTGGTTGAAGGGAAAATCAGTGAATTTAATCAAAAAGTCCCTAAAGTTTATGATCGATTCTTTAAATCGTTTGATGTAAATCTTTCTAAAAATGAATTAACTGAATCTGATCTGGACGATACAGGTTTATCAAACGTAGTAACACCGTATACTACGTCAAAAAATGAATTATCAATAGTAATTCGTCCTGAGTTGTTTTTATTTAATGAAAAGTTTAAAACGAAAATATCCGTAACCAAATTTAAAATGAAGAAATCCATCGTTTCAATTAAGGCAAACTTATCGGTAATCGAATTAAGTGACTTTAAAGTAAGCGAAGTATATCTCCGTTTCCGTAATAAAGCGACAATTCTTGAGCACAGCATTCCTGCTACTGAACGAAAGATTTCGGAGAATAATTCAGAAATTGAGTTTTCTTTTGATCTAGAAGACTTTAAATTTATGCCATTCTATTGGGATTTATATGTAATAGTAAATGTGAACGGTGAAAAAAATTATGTAAAAGTAAAAAATCCATTTTGGTCAGTTCGAAAAAAACTAGATACAAAAATATTAAAATACGAGTATATGCTTAATGATCAATATATGATTTATCCATACGTGGCAGGGGATAACTCAATTGCGTTTTGCTATCGAGAAAGAGCTGACTACGAAACGGCACCATTTAAACTAAAAGAAAAACTAGCTTATTTTACGTATAAGCTATTTAAGCCTTACTTTGATAAAAAGGATATATGGCTTGGATATGAGAAGTTTTCAAGTACTGCTCAAGACAATGGATATTATTTCTTTGACTATTGTTATAAACACAATAAGCATAAGGATTTTTATTATATTATTAAAGAAAACTCAGCTGACCGCGTCAATTTAGAAGATAAAAAAGATAAGGTCTTAACGTTCATGAGCTTTAAATATATGCTATATATGTATGCTTCTAAGCTATTAGTGTCTTCAGAATCTAAGGGACATAGTTATGATATTCGTATTCAAAAAGGGCAGTTAAAGAAAGCACTAGACCAAAAACGATTTGTCTTCTTACAACATGGTGTTACGGCTCTAAAACGAGTTGATTATGTATTTAAAAAGACAAAAACGAATGCTGTAGATTTATTCGTTGCGACATCAGATTATGAAAAGAATATCATAAAGCAATATTTTGGGTATGACGAAGACGAAATTATCGTTTCAGGATTTTGTCGATGGGACGTATTACAGGATAAGTCACTACCAGAGGAGAAAGAAATTTTCTTAATGCCAACGTGGCGTTCATGGATGGATGGAATTCCAGAAGAGGAGTTCATTCAAAGTGATTATTTCAAAAATTATGTTGAGCTATTGACATCGTCTAAATTGAAGCAACTACTAGTAGAAAGAAATATTACATTAAACTTCTTCTTACATCCGAAGTTTATGGAGCATTTACATCATTTTAAAGCTACAAACGATAAAATTAATATTTACCAATTCGGCGAAATTAAAGTAAATGAATTCTTAATGAAATCATCCATGCTAATTACAGATTATTCGAGTGTAGCATGGGAAATGTATTACCAAAAGAAACCAACTTTATTTTTCCAATTTGATATTGATAAATATACAAAATTCCAAGGTAGTTATTTAGATATGGAAAAAGAATTATTTGGAGAACGTTCTTTAACTGTTCAAGATCTTATTCAACAAATCGAGAAGTATGTAAATCGTGATTTTAAAGAAGAAGAAGAATATGCAGAAATGCGTAAGAAATACTTTAAATATATAGATCAAAATAATTCTTTAAGAACATTTGATTATATATTAGAAAACAAAGACAAATTATATATAAAAAATACTTATGTAGGTACAAAGGTTTCTTTCTATCAAAAAATTAGCCAAAATGAACTTGTACGAGCAATATGGAATGTTGGGAAAAAGAATAAATTAATCAGTAAATTTTCATTAAAAACTAAAAATCTTTTAAAAGGAATTTCTTAAAAAAATAATAATTCGCGTAGAAAAATCTTTTACGATTAGTGATGGAGGAATTAATTTGTTTGAAATAACAAGTTTCAAAGTTAACAATGGACAACTCGATCTGGAATTAATTAGTCAAACAAAAGTAAAATCAAAAAATGTAAACTTCGAAGTACGTTTTAAAGATATGGAACGATTTGTTGTTGGGGCTTTTAATGAGTATTTTTCTGTACCAATGAAGAAAAAATCGGATCGATTTATATTGTCACTACCATTAGAAAGCATCACTTCTCACTTACCAGCACCGAATATGGAGAAACAAATCGTTTGGTTCTTTATTGAAAGTGACGGACAGTATTTTGAATGTAAAATTAATGAAAAATTTAAAAAAGATGTTCAAGAAATAAAAGAGATTCCTGTTAATGCTTATTTTGAGATGCGACTTCTATATAGAGGAAATAAAACACTTGGACTTGAATTAGCTGCAAATCCGATTAAGTCTAATATTACTTTTAAAGAACAAGTACAAAATTCATTATTATTTGAAGTAAACGGATTTATTAAGAATGTAGAAATTCCTGTAAATAATTTTGATGTTTACCTTAGAAAAAGAACGCATAAAAGTATCCTTCTTTATAATGATGAAGTTCGTTTATTACACAAAAAAGATAATTTGTTTGAATTACCATTAGGCCAATTTGCTGATTTTGCATTAGATGAACGAACTATTTTTGATTTTAAATTGAGAGTAAAAGAAAAAAATATTCGAATTGAGACATTATGTAAAACGGAGTCGATCATAAAAAAATTAAATTTAGATTCTGTTTTAGATTTGTCATCATCTGAATTATATACTACAGCTTCTAATACATTAGCATTAAAAATCGATAGAGTGCATCCATCAGTCCATGTAGAACAGTGTATATTGGATAATCAACGACTAATCATCCAAATAAATGAGAAGTCTTTAAGCGGTATACAAAATAGTAATATAGAAGCAGTTTGGTATAGAGTAAATCAACTACCAAACAAATTAGAGGATCTTGTAGAATTTAAAAAGATCGAAATGGCCCGTCAAAATGGTTTACTTAGTTTAAATAGTGACTTAAGCTTATTGTTCGAAGGAATAAAAACGAACTATGAGCAAAAATATCAATTGTTTTTACAAGTAAACAAAGGAAATGAAAAATTATTATATAATCTATCAACAAATGAGAAATTTATGGATTCATATACAGGAGACCTTACAACTTCTGCAATAACATGTGAGAAAAATGTATCACTTTCATTAAAACCGACGACAAGTAAATCGATTAACCTAGGTATTTTAGGTACTTGTTTTACAAGGTCTGCTTTTAATAGTGTAGATCCATACTTTAATAAAGATTATAAAAATTATTTTAATATTGGCTACAGTTATTTCTGGATTTCTTTATTAAGCTCAGTAAGTGAACCAATCCAATATAATAGAAGTAATTTTTCAGATATACCAGACAAAGTAGTTCGAAACATTGAAAGAGAATATTCGAAAACATTATTTACAGAATTAAAGAATGCGAAAGTGGATTACCTATTAATAGATTTCTTTGTCGATGCGCTTCATGGTGCTAGAAAGTTAAAAGATGGAAGATATCTTGGACAAAATGGTGATATGCATAAATCAGCCTACTACAAAAATCATATTCTGAAGGATACGGAGCAATTTGATTATCGTAATCCAGCGTTTATGAGTGAATGGAGAAAGGCATGTGACCAATTCATCGATCGATTACAAGAAATAATTCCTTTAGATAAGGTTATTTTAAATATTGGTGGATTAACGGAAGAATATTTTGATGCAAAGGGATTACCTCATACTTTTTATGAGAAAAATCAATTTGTGAAAAAAGAAATCACAAACTTTAATACGACATGGAATCGAATGAATAATTATTTCTTATCAAAAGTACCAAATGCAAAAGTGATTGATATGAATGCTTATAATTATAAATCAAGTCATCATCACCCAATCAGTATGGGACCACATCACTTTGAACATTCTTACTATAAGAGCTTAGTAGCTGAAATAGGAAAGGTTATTACATTCACCGAACAAAAATAATAAGAAAGAGGAATTATTAATTGATTAATAATTCCTCTTTTTATTGATTAATCTTTTCGTAAGGCATTTTTCGTTTTTATAAATACTTTGCTTGTAAGACGATTGTTTTTACCTTTACGATAAATTTCTTTTAGAATGATGTTTTCTCTTAAGCGTATGTACAATGTTTTATATTTGTTCTTACTGTATAAATACTCTTTTTTATCATTTATTTCTTTAAATGTGCGTTCACAATTGTTTTGGTCAATATATTTAAAGTATTTCTTACGCATTTCCGCATACTTTTCTTCTTCTTTAAAATCACGTTTTATATACTTTTCGATCTGTACAATTAGATCTTGAACAGTTAAAGAACGTTCTCCAAATAATTCTTTTTCCATATCTAAATAACTACCTTGGAATTTTGTATATTTATCAATATCGAATTGGAAAAATAATGTTGGTTTCTTTTGGTAGTACATTTCCCATGCTACACTCGAATAATCTGTAATTAGCATGGATGATTTCATTAAGAATTCATTTACTTTAATTTCGCCGAATTGGTAAATATTAATTTTATCGTTTGTAGCTTTAAAATGATGTAAATGCTCCATAAACTTCGGATGTAAGAAGAAGTTTAGTGTCACATTGTATTCTTCAAGCAATAGCTTCAATTTAGATGATGTTAATAGGTCAACATAATTCTTGAAATAATCACTTTGAATAAACTCCTCTTCCGGAATCCCATCCATCCATGAACGCCACGTTGGCATTAAGAAAATTTCTTTTTCCCCAGGCACTGATTTATCCTGAAGTACATCCCAACGACAAAATCCTGTCACAATAATTTCGTCTTCGTCATATCCAAAATAGTCCTTAATTATATTCTTTTCATAATCAGATGTCGCAACGAACAAATCTACCGCATTTTGCTTTGTCTTCTTAAATACATAATCAACTCGTTTTAATGCTGTAACACCATGTTGTAAAAAGACAAAACGTTTTTCATCTAATGCTTTCTTCAAATGTCCTTTTTGAATACGAATATCATAACTATGTCCTTTTGATTCAGAAGAAACTAATAACTTGGCAGCGTACATATATAGCATGTATTTGAAACTCATAAATTTTAAAACTTTATCTTTTTTGTCCTCTAAATTTACAATGTCAGCTGCATCTTCTTTAATAATATAATAAAAATTTTTATGCTTATTCTGTTTGTAACAATAATCAAAGAAATAATATCCATTGTCCTGGGCAGTACTTGAAAACTTCTCATATCCAAGCCATATATCCTTTTTATCAAAGAATGGCTTAAAAAGCTTATACGTAAAATAAGCTAGTTTTTCTTTCCGTTTATATGGTGCCGTTTCATAATCTGCTCTTTCTCGATAGCAAAACGCAACTGCGTTATCCCCAGCCACATATGGATAAATCATATATTGATCTTGTAGTACAGTTTCATATCGAAGAATGTTTTTATTAATTGAATATTTTAGCTCAGGAACTGGATTTTTTAGTTTGATATAAACATCCTCATTATTGATTGTCACGATTACAAATAAGTCCCAATAAAATGGGATAAAATCAAAGTTCGTAAAGTCGAAATTAAACATAATTTCATTGATGTCATTCATTAATTTCGTTGAACTGATTGGAATGCTATATTCGGATTCAATTGCTTTATTTCGAAGTTTTAACCTTATTTCTTTAATCGTGTAGTCTACTGGTTCTAATATTTCTAAATTCATCCGAATATTAATATTGCTATTATTTAGCTTTAAGTCTAAAACTGAAATTCTACTTTTATATTTTTCGTTAAAAAGAAATTGTAATGGTCGTATGACGATTGCTATTTCTTTTTTTAATGTTAAATAAGGAGTGATAATATTCGAATTAACTAATCCGCCTTCATTTTGAGTTACTTCTGAGATTCCTTCAAAATTTAGATATGGTAAATATCTTTCTGAATTTGATTCGACCATTTTATCAAGCCAGACAAGTTTACCTTCGATGATCAAATTGTCAGTTTGAAATTCAATATATAAATCCCATCTTGAAATGACATTTATAAAATCTATTCCAAACGGTATGAGAGTCATTTGAATTTCATTATTTTCTAGTAATTGATAGGGTAAATCATAATAGATCGATGAATTTCTTTCTCGCAAGAAGAATGTAACATGCTCTTTTTTTAACAGGTCATTTTCTAATAATTTCAAATGGATACTATCTTTTTTAATTTCAAATGAACTAATTTCAAATTGAGTATTAAATTTAAAGTTGTGAATTTCATTAAATTGTCTAGTGAGATCATACGTTGGACCATGTAATAGTGACAGTTGGTTATCTTCATTTAGATAGAGGATTGACCTAGATTCATCAGAAAATCTATAGGTGAATCGGTCGTTCCTAGATTTTTGATTAAAAAGTAATTGATAAAAAATTGAATTTGGGTCAGTTAAATATAATTTACACTGATATTTAAAATCTTTAGATAAATTAAGTTCATTTAAATTTATCGTTAATTCGTATATGAAATCAATTTGCTTGATATTTATAGGGAATGATTGCTGAAATTTTTGTTCACTATCAACCAAAATTAATTTCATTTCATTTAATGATTGAATAGGATTTATTATTCTCAAAATGATTGTATTATCTATAAATGTGTACTTTTCCACATAAATACTTTCCATAAAATAGAGACCTCCAAAAAGATTTCATATCTAATTTTATTACTATTTTGTCTTAGTAATTGTGATTTCATTACAGAGTGTTTAAACTTTCTTTATTTTAAAGTGTTCTAATTATTAATTTTAGTAAATGATATAAAGTAATTTAGCTTTCATCTATGAGATTTCTTTCAGGAAAAACAAGTTTGTGATAAAATAGTTAAAGCAATTTACATGTAGAATTATGTCTAAATTAGGATTGTTTATGACCTTGGAGGTGTACGAAATAAATTGTATAGAAAGAAGATTCTGTTGATTTCCCAGCATTTTTATCCAGAAATAGGGAGTGCGGCAAATCGATTAAAAAACATTTATTTAGAATTAAAAGAAAAAAATTATGAAGTAAAGGTGTTAACGTTACAACCTAGGTATCCTAGTCGTGAGCTTTACGAGGACAAGAGCTTTTGGAATGAACCATTAATGGATGAATCTGATTTTATACGTATTGATCCTTCAATAAAAACACATTCTGGTAACATAGTGAAACGATTATATCTTTACATAGAAGTAATGATTCGATTTATTTTTTCAATCTTGTTATTACGCAAGGAGTATGACGCGGTTTTTGTTACATCACCGCCTATTTTTGTTGGGGTAGCAGGGTTAATTGCAAAATGGAAATTAAAGGCGCCTTTAATAGTAGACATTAGAGACTTATGGCCAGAGTCTTTAACAGGTGTAAAATTATTTACAAATCGTTTTATATTAAATACAGCTTATAAAGTAGAAGAAATTCTTTATAAAAAAGCAGATCGTATAATCGTAAATAGTCTTAGTTTTGTTACTTATATGACTGGAAAAGGTGTGCCGAAAGATAAAATCTCATTTATGCCTAATTCGTTAACAGAAGAAGAGTTAAATGGCAATGAGCCAGTAGTAAAGTCAGAAGGCGATCATGTTAATGTCATTTATACTGGGAATCTTGGTATGGCACAGGACATTCAAAAGTTAATCAGAGTCATTGAAAAAATGAAAGATGAATCGAAAGTTCGATTTATTATATTAGGTTACGGCTATCATTCAAATGACTTGCAAAGAATAATTAATGAAAAGAATTTAACGAATGTTACGATCCATTCTGCAAAATCGCGTAAAGAAACGTTAGATTTAGTATCAAATTCTGATATTGCTTATGTAAGCTTAGTTGATCAAGATGTTTTTAAAACTGTATTACCTGGTAAAATCATTGATTATATGTGTGTGAAAAAGCCGATTATTGGTGATGTTTCCGGCTATGCGAGTGATATTATTCGTTCTGCAGATTGTGGGATAGTTTCAGATGTAAACACTGTAGAAGAATTAGTAAAAAATATAACAATTCTAGCAAACGATCGAGAGCTTAGAAAGCAATACGGTGAAAACGGATATAACTACGCATTTGAAAACTTACGTTGGAAAACAAATATTTCTGTATTAACTAGATTATTGGAGGAAATCCATGAATAAAAAGGTGTGTGCTTTTGTATTTAATCACTTTACGAATGATGCAAGGGTGCTTAGAGAATGTTCTGCTTTAGCAGAAGTAGGATATGAAGTTGATTTAATCGCGTTGCATGATGATTCGCCAACCTTACCAAAAAAAGAGCGACGTGAAGAAGGTTTTAATGTTATTCGCGTGAATAATCGTTTGCCTTTTGGACTTTACCATCTAGTCTATTTTACTGGTAAAATTATGAACGCAATAAAGAGAAGTTCAGCAATGAAAATTTTAGCTGTACTTCTTGTATTAGCTGGTTTGTTTTTTGCGACAATCCCTACAATTATTATTGCGATTATAATCGGTTTATTTGGAAATCGTTATATGAAAGTCCTTTTAACAAGAGGATATAATATTCTTCAAATGATTGGATACGGCTTAAAGAAAGATTATGACGTATATCATGCGAACGATTTAAACACTTTACCACAAGGAATTATTTGTGCAAAGCTATTTAAAAAAAGTAAATTAATTTACGATTCTCATGAAGTGCAATCAAGTCGATCAGGTTATGAAAATCCGATATTTGGTAAAATTGAAAAGTTCTGCATTCGATATATTGATATTATGATTCATGAAAATAATACGAGAGCGAAATATACTCAAGATCTTTATGATATTGAATACCCAGAAGTAATCCACAACTATCCTTTCGTTTCAAAACCAGAGGAAAATCATTCAGTTAATTTAAATGAACGACTTGGTTTACCGAAAGATGAACCAATCTTGTTGTATCAAGGTGGTATCCAAAAAGGTAGAGGTTTAGAACTAATTGTAAAGGCAACACCGTTATTTAAAAAAGGGACAGTTGTTTTTATTGGTGACGGCAAAATTAAACCAACACTATTAAAAATGGTTGATGAGCAAAAACTGCATGATCGTATTAAATTTATCGATAAAGTTCCAGTAGATGAATTGTTGAGCTACACACGAAATGCTTATTTAGGTTTCCAAATCTTAAATAATATTAACTTTAACCATTACTCAGCATCTTCAAATAAATTATTTGAATACCTGATGAGTGGTGTTCCAGTAGTAGCTTGTAGTTTTCCTGAAATTCAAAAAGTTGTAGAAGGTGAACATACTGGTGTGTGTGTAGATTCACATGATATTAATTCTATTGCTGAAGGTGTAAATTATTTATTAGATCATCCTGAAGAAAGAAATGAAATGAGCCAAAATTGTTTAGTAGCTCGACATAAATATAATTGGGATGAAGAGAAGAAAGTATTTATTGGAATATACGATAAAGTATTAAATAACAAGCAAAAACAGTTAGCTAGTTAATTGATTAGACTAGTGATGAAATATTCCTCCTAAGGAGTGCAATTTGAATGACTGCTTATAAGGTTAGTGTCATTGTAATTAACTATAATAAAGAAAACTATATCGAAGAATGCCTACGATCCGTTGCTAAGCAGTCACTCAATCAGATTGAATGTGTTATTGTAGATGATGGTTCAACTGATGGAAGCTTAGATATAATAGAAAAATTTGTTGAAAAACATAAGAATTTTAAACTAGTGAAACAAGCAAATAGTGGACCAAGTGCGGCTAGAAACAATGGAATTAAAAATGCTACAGGTGAATACTTAGCGTTTTTAGATGGAGATGATTGGGCATTTCCAAATGCTTATGAGCAGTTATATAAACTCGCTAAAAAGCATCAAGCGGATAGTGCTGTAGGTAATATTCTTTGTTTTAATGAAATGAAGTCCTATCGCTTAAACTATATGAACGATTTGTTTTTAAGAAAGCTTCCTGTAGTTCGACAGATTCTAAAAAATTCTGAATTAGTTAAAACTCCTTCTGCGAGTAATAAGTTATTTAAAAGAGACATGATTGTTTCTAACCAAATTTTATTTGATACCGATTTACGAGTTGGTGAAGATTTATTATTTACGCAAAAAGGACTAATTCAATCGAATAAAACAGTTGTAAAAGATATTGATGTGATTGGTTATCGTGTAAATGATTCAAGTTCAAGCCTAATTAAGGCCGGTAGCATCAATTTCTTTATCCAGCTTGTTGACTTACAACAAAAATTATCGGAGTATTATAAGTCACATAAAATACAAGACCAATTAATTCATATTGAACGTCGACAGTTACAGTTCTTCATAGATTCTATTTTTCTAAAAGGGAATCGCTTACCCGATGATGAAAAAATAGAGTTAGCTCAAGCTGGACAACAGTATTTAGCAGCTCTTACGAATCAGGAATTACTCGTAAATGAATTAAATGAGACGAAAGCATTCTTATGTCACTTAATGAGTCAAAACGATGGTATTAGTGTACAAAAGTGGATTGAGATCATAAATGATCTATCGATTCAAAAAGAAAATGTGATTGCTGGAGATAAAATTTACTCTTATTTGATAAACTATTTTCCACAATATAAAGATCAATTAATCATCAATAATCTTGTTATTAATCATGTATTAGAAGATATCAGTTTACATGTTGATCGTTTAACGATTAGTGGATATGCGTTTATTAAGAATCTATCAACAGAGGATGTTAAGAAGGAATTTGTTTTTCGAAATCAAAAGGGTAATGAAAAAATAATTGAGCTTCGACCAATGTTGAGAACAGATGTTACCTTTATGGAAAGTAAAAATACAAGCAATTATAACTGGGCAGGTTATGAAACAGTTGACGTTTCTTTACTAGAAGTTTTAGGGAACGGAAAATGGGATTTATTTATCCGATTAAAAAAAGACCGACTAGTAGTTGAGCAGCCTGTCATTGTTTTTTTAACCCAACATCGAAACAAAATGAAGCCAACAACAGTTTCAGGAAAACAGCTGATTGCACAATTCCGTAACCTAAAATTGTCCATATTAATAAGAAATAAAACAGCGAAGAACGGGCTAAATCTTTTGATTTCTAATATGAAGCGCACAGTAAGAAGTGATGCAGCTTTTCTACTAAAAAAAGATTTTCATAGTCTATTTGCTGTCATTCTTTATAAAGTATTTGGTTGGTATTTTAGAAGTAAAAAAATATGGTTGGTCGGAGAAAGACGTGACACTGCTCAGGATAACTCATATCATCTATATAAATATATTCGAACAAATCATCCAGAAATAAATTGTTATTACATTATTGATAAAAATTCTCCTGATTATCGACATGTTCAGGACTTAGGAAATATTATACAATTTGGTAGTTTCCTTCATAGTTTTTATATGTTGGTTTGCATCAAAACGATTAATAGTTACGCCGAGCATGCAAATATGTACACTCAAACTTATAAAAATGTGATTAGGCAATATCCTGAATGGCAGCAGAATAAAAAGATATTTATTCAACATGGTGTCATAGGGGTTAGTCGAGTAAATCAAGCACTTAATAAAAATGAGTATGGCTACTCATTGTTTATTACATCATCTGAATTTGAAAGAAACCATATTATTGAAGAATTTGGCTATAAAGAAGATGAAGTAGTTGTTACAGGATTGGCAAGATGGGATGCGTTAGAGGATACTAGTACCGGGAACGAAATTTTGTTCATGCCAACTTGGCGCAATTGGATTAAATCTAGAGATGCACTTGAAGATTCAAGATATATGAAGTCATTAATTTTATTTTTAAGTAATAAAAAACTTCATCATCTATTAGAAAAATACAATAAGACGATTACGTTTTACCCACATTATCAAACACAGCTACTTTGGGGAGAATTACCGTTTTTCCATGAACGTATTCATATTGTTAAACAAGGAGAAGAAACAGTTCAAAATCTATTAAAGCGTCATAGCTTGCTAATTACAGATTATTCAACTGTCTCATTTGACTTTGTATATATGGAAAAGCCAGTCATATTTTATCAATTTGATTATGATGAATTTTACTCAAGGCATTATAATGAAGGTCCGATCAATCATAAAAAGGATCTATTTGGAAAAGCGTGCGATACAGAAGACGAAGTGCTATCTGAGTTAGAAAGTATCATTAATCACAACATGAAAATTGATGAGGATTATCTGATCAAGAGTAATAAATTTATGAATCGAAATAAATCATTACATACTGAAGCAATCTTTCATGAAATTTTGAAAAGAACATGATTTTATGTACAAGGAGGGATATTCTTATTTTATATGCAAAAGGCTATTAGAGCACTAAACGAAGATCCAAAGTTAGCGTTTGAAGAGTTTAAAAAGTTCATAATGAATGAAGAGCAAGTAGAGTTTGATATCTTTCATCTAATTAATATTAAGAAAAAAAATATATATATTGAATAT
>NZ_JBHJTJ010000042.1:0-36835 GCF_042267765.1 Gottfriedia sp. NPDC056225
TTTTTTAAAGCTTCTCGTTGCTCAGGCGTTAACTTTGATAGCACTTCTTCAATTGAAGTTTGCGACGCAGCCTTTACAATCGACTGATGATGAGTAACTGGAAATGCATTGAATAATATACCAGTACTCAATGTTAAAACTGCTGTACTTTTAATTAAACGATTCAACTTGTTATATCCCCCATTCAAATATGTTTTCTCTTACTTTCTAATTATATTGAAAGTTTATAATTTTTAGATTTCAACATTTTTCACCAACGTTTCTTTATTTACCAACAACGTTCGACAAGTTTTTCAATTCTATTCTTGTTTCATCACTCTAAATCGCTCCTTTTTGACTAAAAAAAAGACTTCGGTTTAAACCGAAGTCTCTTAAACTAGCTCTTAACTATTAATTTATTTATTAGTTAACACCTAATGCACTCTTAACAGTTTCAAGAGTTTGTGATTTGTATTTCTTTTTAGGCGTTGGTGCATAGTTAATTGTTGGATTTTGCATTAAATAGTTTTGTTCTACAAATGCTAAATCTTTTTCATCTACTACACCATCATAGTTTATATCAGCAGCACGTTTATTTGTTCCCCAATAAGTTTGTAAGTATAGTGCATCCATTACATCAATAACATCATCTTTATTTACGTCCCCTGCATAAGCCGGATTTAATGTCATATAACGGTTTTGAGGCGTTACATTTCCTTTTTCATCATGAAATCCTATTGTAAAGTCTTTGTGTACTGTAAAGTGACCAGGTACATTGAATTCTAGCTCGAACGTGTCATCCGTTAATGGTAAATTTGGAATTTTAAACAAGCTTGTAGAAAGTAGCGTTGTAGTATCTGCTAGCCCCCCATATACTTTACCGTCTAAACTTGTTGCTGTTACTTTTATTCCTAATTTCGAATAATCAAGTCCTCCAATTGGGCCACCATCTGGAGCTATAAATGCTTCAGCAGCATTAGCACCACGAAGTAGTGAAGTACTTGAATCTTGATAAAAAATGCTCGAATTTCCGCTTACTACCGTATTCGTTGTGTTATTACTATTTGTTACCGTTGTGTTTAATTTCGCTTGGAATACGGCAGGAAAAGCATTATATTCATTACTCATCTTAAATGCTACATCTGCAAGTTTTAAATCGCCTGATAATGGCGTAACTCCATCTTTAGTTGTAATTGTTACTGTCGCTTTATTTAGAAAAGCTGGTGCATAAACAACATCATCCTTCACAGTAACATCTACTTTATCTGCTACACTTGGATTTACTTTAATATTCATTTCAGCAACATTTGTATAATGCTCGAATGTATAAGTAACTTGTTTTACATCACTAGCTTTATTTAACATTAAAGTCGCATTCCCTGTTTCACCCATTTTTAGTGTGCGCTTTTCAGGTTGCATATAACCATACGTAGCATCATCACGTGTCACAAAGATGTCTCTACCTTCTTTAAATGTTTTATTTGTTGCCGCATCGATTGCATAGAAATTAAGTTCCATCGCTCTTGTTGCATTTGTTGGAATTGTAGCTGTAAATGTACCGTCTGGATTTACCGGTACCGCTACTGCTCTTCCACCTAGATAATCTTGATAATAAACTTTTGTGCTTCCTTGATTAAAGTTCATGCCAAGTTTTTGCATTTCTTCTGTTTCTTTATCATAAACTGATCCAGTAATTGTTACACTAGATTGTCCATTTTTATATTCAACGATTTCTGGACCGTTCACTGTTAATTTAGGAGCTGTGTTATCGAAATAAATTGGTGCTTCTTGAGCGAATGTTTTACCTGCATCATTTGTACCAATTATTTTAATCTTATAATATCCTGGCTTCGCTAAATCAGTATCATACGCAAATGGTTTTTCATCATCACCAGTAGCTTTGTAATATAAGCCATTAAATATTTGTTTGACATTATATACTTTATTTTCATCCATTCCAAGTCCGTCCATCGAACCGATATAACCTAATTCTTTGCCTGTTTTTCCATCTTCAAGGACAACATCGAATGAGCGCATATGGGATTTAATACTCATAGTTGCATTTGTATAGACTAATTGTCCAGGAATAGCCGAATCAAATACTTGTGTAAATGCTTGTGGTGTAAATGAAATTGGATTCATTCCTTCTTCGACTGTTTTAATCGCGAAAGGAACTTGGTACGTTTCATCTGGATTATCATGATTTGTGTACGTTACAAATCCTTCGTAAATACCTAATTTTGCTGATTTTGGTACTGTAATAGCGACAGTTGATTTCTTTTTCGAGTTTGCTCCAACTTTAATCGACTTATCTGTCACGACCATTACGCCGTTGTCGTCAGCATCTAATGATCCTCTGCGATCTGCTTGATACGAAACTTTTACATCATATGTTTTTGCTTTATTACTATTATTATAGATATTAAGTGTACGTTGATCGCTAATATTTTTTCCTGCTGGTGCAAACACGCCAAATGCAAGTGCACCCGTTAAATCTTTAACTGTTTTAAGATTGCCTTTTTTATCTGTTGTACCCTTAGTTTCATCCACTACTTCAATTCGAGTTTGTGAATGAATCGCTTCATCAGGATCTACTTGACCAGCTCCTGTTTCAAACACACTATAATCCCCATTTAATGGATCGGCAGTGTTCATTAATGTTTCTTTCACTTGAGCAGGAGTTAAATTTGGATTTGCTTGTTTTAATAATGCTGCAACACCTGCTACGTTTGGTGTAGCCATTGATGTACCTGATAAATTATCATAAGCATATTTATAGTTACCGATTTGATCTGCACCGTGCATGTAAGATGGAACCGTTGAGAATACAGAAACACCAGGTGCTGTTACTTCAGGCTTAATATCATATGTGATACGAGCTGGACCACGCGAACTGAATGATGCTAATGTATTTCCTGGATTCGTTACTTGTCCCATTTCATCGAATGATAAGGTTGGTGTACCTGTACCAAGTTTCGAAATTAAGTCTTGCCCTTGTTCATATGACATTGAGAACGTAGGAATGAATCCATAGCTTCCACCTAAATACGATGGAATAAAGCCTTCACCTGGTACGTTATCAATCATAATAACTGCCGCTGCACCATGTTTTTGAGCAATTGTGATTTTATCTGCAAGTGCAGTTTGACCACGGTTTACAATCGCAATTTTCCCATTCACATCAATATTATTATAATCAGAATCTGCACCAATGCTCGGTACTAAAACAACTGGTAAGTTTTTACCTTTTAAACTTGCTATATTATCATTAAAGCCTTTACCTAATAATTTTAAATCTGCTGTAAAATCTGAAGTTCCATGTAACGTACCTTTTGAAGTTTCAATAACTGTTTTTGTATCGTTAGCACCTACTGTAATTGGTAAAGCTGCGGCACCTGGCGCACCTAATGAATACATTCCATCACCTGAGTTACCAGCAGCTACAATTGCCGTAACACCAGATAGGACCGCATTATTTAATGCAATACTTTCAATATTTTCAGGATCGTTCGTACTACTACCTAATGATAGATTGATAACATCCATACCATCAGCAACAGATTTATCAATGCCACCTAAAACATTTTCTGTTGTACCTGATCCAAATTTACCTAATACACGATATACGTATAAATCAGCTTCCGGTGCAACACCTGTTACTGCATAATCTGTATTATTTTTACCACGACCAGCGATAATTCCTGAAACATGCGTTCCGTGTTCTGTGTAGAATGCTTCTCCAGTCGTAGGGTCCTTTTCAGCTAACCCTGATTTTTTCCAATCATCATACGTTGTCTCCATTGGGTCCGCATCGTTGTCAACAAAGTCCCAACCTCTTACTGAACTTGGATTAATTGTTTTTGGATCAACACCAGGTTGCGCACGATAACCTTTATAGGCATCTGTTAAATCTGGATGATTATAATCAATACCTGTATCGATAACCCCTACTTTAATACCTTTTCCTGTAAATCCTTCTGCGTGTAATTTACTAACACCAGGAAACACTTCAGTTTCCATTTTCGTTGTCGAGCCTTGCTCACTTTCAGTTTTTTCAGTTGTTTTATCTGGCTCAACTTTAATCACATTATTTGGCCAAACAGCTTTAACAGCTTTCGACTTTAATAATGACTTAACTTTATTCGCTGGTAAGTCGATCGCCACACCATTTAATGTATTTTTGTATGTTCGTTTAATTTTGTAAAGATTTTTATTTGCTTTTAAATCATCTTTATAAATTGTTTGTAAATCGTTTTTAAATGTTTCTTGCGCATCATTTGCTTGTTGCTTTGCATCGTCTAGCGATAAGCTATTACCTTCCGCAGCTTCTTCTAAAACAGCTACTTTTGCTGGTTTTTCTTTAAACTCGACAATTACTGAGAGATTTTTTGAACTTTGTAAATCGACTGAAGAAGGTAATTGTAAACCTTCTTGACTCGTCACCTCTAATTTCTTTAAAGCTTGACGTTGTTCTGGTGTAAGTTTAGCAAGCACTTCTTCAATTGAAGATTCTGTTGCAGCTTTTGCAATTGGCTGATGGTGTGTTACTGGAAAAGCATTGAATAATACACCAGTACTTAATGCCAAAACTGCTGTACTTTTGATCATACGCTTCATATTTTATTCTCCCCCATTTTTTTGTTTTTTCTTTCTATTTTGATTATACGGAAAGTTTATACTTTCGAAATTTTGACAAATTCCACAAAACTAAATATTTTATCGATTAATTTCGACAAAATATGACGTCGGTTCATATACTCATTTATTTTATGATTTTGAACTAACTTTCCTTCGAAGTCTTTATTTTTCATATGACTTAAAATCATTCTTTGAATATTCTCTACTTTACGATTGAGCACTTGTCGATATAAAGAGAATAATTGTCGTTTAGTGCAAGAAAATATAGCTTCTATCCCTTTTTTTATTTGTTATAATGAAATTTTAATGAAATTATTGTTGATGTAATTTTAATCTTGAGAAAAATTATCACACTTACTTTTTATATTCAATTGAAGAACTATTTTTTAGTCAAGTGACAGCGACTATCATATACATTATTTAAAAATAGAATCTAGTTAATAGGGAATTATAAATCTTAAAAAATACTATTGTATGCTACAAATCAACTACTCGTCTACGATATTTAATAGTTAGCTAAGCCTAGCTTGCGTAAGGATTACTCCTCAATGAACAAATAAAATCGGTAATCTAATAAAAGATTACCGATTTTTCTAATACTTTCACCTAATTATTCTAAACCTAGTGTTTGTAAACATCAGCTAATACTTTGCCTTTATATTTCATACTTGCTTTAGGAGAATGCTAGATTCTAATAAAATGTTTTCATAATCAATAAGTTAATCTTTAATAATTCTGGTCTATTTAATAAATTGCACTTTAAAAATTATGTGATCCTCAAGAAATAACCAATTCGTACGTACTGTGTCACTGAGCAATCCCATCCCACCAATAAAAATTTGAAATCTCATTTAAATATAAAAAATTAAAATAGCTGAATTATTGCTAACGAAATTCGACAATCTATCCTAATTTACTTTTTTTACCTAACCTAATATTCAGCTAATCCCCAACAAAAAAAGACTTCGGTTTATACCGAAGTCTCTTAAACTAGCTTTTAACTATTAATCTATTTTTTAGTTAACACCTAATGCACTCTTAACCGTTTCAAGAGTTTGTGATTTGTATTTCTTCTTAGGTGTTGGTGCGTAGTTAATTGTTGGATTTTGCATTAAGTAGTTTTGTTCTACATATGCTAGATCTTTTTCATCTACTACACCATCATTGTTAATATCTGCATCACGTTTATTTGTTCCCCAATAAGTTTGTAAGTAAAGCGCGTCCATTACGTCAATGACATCGTCTTTGTTAACATCTCCAGCAATCGCCGTATTTAATTTCAAGTTAAGATGTTGATTCGTCACTTTTCCATCTTCATGGAATCCGATCGTAAAGTCTTTATGCACTGTAAAATGACCAGGTATATTTAATTCCAACTCATACCTATCATCATTTAATGGTAAATTTGGTACTTGATAACGACCACCAGAAGTAGTAACCCCTTCGTACACTTTACCGTTAGCAGCTGTCGCCTTAACTTTTATCCCTAGTTTAGAATAATCAAACGAACCAAGTACACTTCCATCTGGAGCTAAGAACGGCTCTGCCAACAGATTGCCATCCAGTAAAGAAGTAGTTGGTTGCATATAAGTAATAGATGGATTTCCAGATGGAACCGTTTTTGTCGTACCGCTATTGTCCGTAACTTTAACACTATATAAGTTTGTAGGGAAAATTACAGCACCCGCATTATAATCATTACTCATTTTAAATTCGATATCTGCAAGATTTAAATTGCCTGATAATGGGGCAACTCCATCTTTTGTTGTGACTGTTACTTTACCTTCATATGTAGTTCCACCCAACTTTGTATCTTCTACTTTCACATCCACTTTATCAACTACACTTGGGTTTGGTATTACATTCATCGTTGCAACAGCTTTATTATATTGGAATGTATAGACTACTTGTTTGACATCACTTGCATGATTTAATAGTAACGTAGCATTCGTTGTTTCGCCCATTTTTGCCGTACGTTTTTCAGGGTTCATATAGCCATATGTTGCGTCATCACGCGTAACAAAAATATCTCTACCTTCTTTAAATGTTTTATTTGATGCCGCATCCATCGCATAAAACACAAGTTCCATCGGTTTTGTTGCATTTGTTGGAATGGTCGCTGTAAATGTACCGTCAGAATTTACAGGTACCGACACGGCTCTTCCACCGTTTAAATAGTCTGCATAATACACTGTTGTACTACCTTGATTAAAGTTCATGCCAAGTTTTTGCATTTCTTCCGTTTCTTTATCGTAAACTGAACCCGTTATGGTCACACTTGTTTGACCGTTTTTATATTCGACAACATCCGGACTGTTAATTGTCATTTTTGGCGCCGTATTATCAAAGTAGAACGGTGCTTCTTGCGTAAATGTTTTTCCAGCGTCATTTTTGCCAACTAACTTGATCTTATAATAACCTGGTTTTGCTAAATCAGAATCATACGCAAATGGATGCTCATCATCACCTGTTGGTTTGTAATAATAACCATTAAATACTCTCGCTGATAAAGCAACATTCTCCTTCATTCGCAGGCCATCTAACGTCCCTACATAGCCTAATTCTTCTCCTGTTTTCCCATCTTCTAGGATGACATCAATTGTGCTTAAGTTCGCTTTCAGACTAAATTGCGCGTTTGTATAAATTAATTGACCTGCATACGCTGCATCAAATACTTGCGTAAAGGCTTGTGGACTCATCGTTACTGGATTGATTCCTTCTTCCACCGTTTTAATTCCGAAAGGTACTTGGAATGTTTCTTCTGGATTAGTATGATTTGTATACGTTACAAATCCTTCATAAATACCTAATTTTGCTGATTTTGGAACCGTAATTGCGACACTTGATTTCTTTTTCGCATTTGCGCCAACTTTAATCGATTTATCTGTCACGACCATTACACCATTGTCGTCAGCATCTAATGAACCACGACGGCCTGCTTGATAAGAAACAGTTACATCATATGTTTTTGCTTGATTGCTATTGTTATAGATGTTCAGTGTGCGTTGTTCGCTAATATTTTTTCCTTCTGGAGCATGTGAACCAAATGAAAGTGCACCTGTTAAATCTTTTACCGCTGTTAAATTACCTTTTTTATCGTATGTTCCTTTTGTTTCATCGACTACTTCAATTCTTGTTTTTGAATGGATCGCTTCATAAGGATCAACTTGGCCTGCACCAGATTCAAATACACTATAGTCCCCATTTAGTGGATCTGCAGTATTCATTAATGTTTCTTTAATTTGTGCTGGTGTTAAGTTTGGATTTGCTTGTTTTAATAATGCTGCCACACCCGCTACGTTCGGTGATGCCATTGATGTACCTGATAAATTTTCATAAGCATAGTCATATTTTCCAATTTGATCTGCTCCATGCATATAAGAAGGTACAGTTGAAAATACGGCAACACCTGGTGCTGTTACTTCAGGTTTAATATCATAATTGATACGAGAAGGCCCACGTGAACTGAATGCCGCTAACTTACTACCTTCATCCGTTACTTGTCCGATTTCATCAAATGAGAAGGTTGGATTAGCCGTACCAAGTTTTGCGACTAATGCTGCTCCTTGTTCATATGACATTGAGAATGCAGGAATAAACCCATACCCCTTACCTAAGTATGATGGAACAAACCCTTCACCAGGTACATTATCAATTAGGATAACTGCAGCTGCGCCATGCTTTTGAGCAATTGTAATTTTATCATTCAGTGATACTGATCCTCTATTTACTAATGCAATCTTTCCATTCACATCAATATTTTTATAATCAGAATCTGCACCTACACTTGGTACTAAAACGATTGGTAAATTTTTGCCTTTTAAGCTTGTGACATTATCTTCAAAGCCTTTACCAAATAATTTTAAATCAGCCTTTACATCTTCTGTTCCATGTAGTGTACCTTTTGATGTTTCAATCACAGTTTTCGTATCATTCGCACCAACTGTAATAGGTAACGCTGCTGCCCCAGGTGACCCTAACGTATCCATCCCATCCCCTGAGTTACCCGCTGATACAACAGCCGTTACACCAGAAAGAACTGCATTATTTAACGCAAGACTCTCAATATTTTCTGGATCATTAACGTTCGAACCAAGTGATAAATTGATGACATCCATGCCGTCAGAGATAGACTTGTCAATACCGCCTAAAACAGCTTCAGTTGATCCCGATCCATATCTTCCTAGTACACGATAAACATATAAATCAGCCTCTGGTGCAACTCCAGTTACTGCGTAATCAGTATTATTTTTACCACGACCAGCAATAATTCCAGATACATGTGTTCCATGTTCTGTGTAGAATGCTTCACCAGTAAGTGGATCCTTTTCTGCTAAACCGGATTTTTTCCAGTCATCATATGTTGTTTCCATTGGGTCGGCGTCGTTGTCAACAAAATCCCAACCTTTTACTGAACTAGGGCTGATAGTTTTTGGATCAACGCCAGGTTGCGCACGATACCCTTTATATGCATCTGTTAAATCTGGGTGATTATAGTCAATCCCTGTATCGATAACCCCTACTTTAACACCTTTTCCTGTAAATCCTTCTGCATGTAATTTACTAACACCAGGAAACACTTCTGTTTCCATTTTCGTAGTTGAGCCTTGTGCACTTTGAGCTATTTTTTCTGGCTCAACTTTAATCACATTATTTGGCCAAACGGCTTTAACAACCTTTGAATTTAATAAAGACTTAACTTTATTCGCTGGTAAGTCAATCGCTACACCATTTAACGTGTTTTTGTATGTTCGCTTAATTTTATAAAGATTCTTATTGTCTTTTAAATCGTCTTTATAAATTGTTTGTAAATCTGATTTAAATGTTTCTTGCGCATTATCTGCTTTTTGTTTTGCATCGGCTAGTGATTCACTATTGCCATTCACTGCTTCTTCTAAAACAGCTACTTTTGCTGGCTTGTCTTTCAATTCAACAATGACTGATAAATTTTTAGTACTGTTTAAATCGACTGAAGAAGGTAACTGTAATCCTTCTTGACTAGTAACCTCTATTTTCTTTAAAGCTTCACGTTGTTCTGACGTAAGTTTTGAAAGCACTTCTTCAATAGTAGATTGTGCTGCAGCTTTTGCAATTGGCTGGTGTTGTGTGATTGGAAATGCATTAAATAAAACACCAGTACCTAAAGCCAAAACTGCAGTACTTTTGATTAAACGTTTCATCCTGTTATTCTCCCCCATCTTTTTCTTTCTATTTAGATTATACGGAAAGTTTACACTTTCGAAATTTTGACAAATTCCACAAAACTAAACTTTTTTTCGGTAAATTTCTACAATAAGAGACACAGTTATTCATATACTCATTAATTTATGATTTGAATCAATTTTTTATCTTATGCCTTACTATTCACGGGATTTAAAAGCTTCCTTTTTGTCATCCACTACCACACAAATGAATACTAGTCATTTGATAGAGCGAAAATTTGTCGTTTAGTGAAATAAAACATATCTTTCCATTCCATATTTCTCCTTGTTATAATGAAAATTTAATTATATTATCATAGATAAAATTCAGGTTTAGTTAAAAAATATTATTTTTATTTTTAATGTACTAATTGTAAGTGATATCAAATAATTCTAATAACTATATGTGTACTAAATTCATATAGTTTCACTATTGCTCAAGATATTTGTTGTTTGCGATATCACTTTGTGTTGTCTTAACCTACAGAATGCCTATTAACTAATATCTATCCTGAATTTTAATCAAAAAAACTCTAAATAATTCGAGACACTAAAAACCTTACCTATTGTGCGTTCACTCTAAAAAAGAAGACATTAAATTTGATATTTATGAATTAAATGTCTTCTTTTTATATTGCTCATCAAAAATCTATGAACATGCTATACATAGGTAGATTACTTAAAAAATCTTAATGGAGATAAATATAAAGCCAATCCTTATGCATCAAGGAATTGGCTTTTTGATACTCAAAATATCCTATTTTAATACATCGTTAATGGACAAGGTTTCTTGGAGGTCTTGTACACCAAAGGGTTAAAAATTTGTTTGAATCTTTCAGAAATACTCTCTAAATGTCCATTAATTCTAGTTAGCTTAAGGCACGAATATATTTACCTTCTAATTCATTATCAAAAAAGTTTCGATAATCCCAGATTGCCAGTAGACATTTTTGAAAATCCCCATAAATCTTATCGTTTTTCACCTCTGAAGCAACATTTAATAATGCATCTAATCCTTCATGTAATTTATTTGTTTTACATTTTAATAAACCAACTGCATAGCGATACTCCATATATAAATGTTTCATATGAAAGTTAGAAGTGTCACTCAATTGGGCAATTTGAACTTGATACTTTTCTATAAATATTTCCGCATCTTCTAATCGTCCTAATTTTACATAGCATTCTATGATTCTAGGGATACCAACATGAACATCATCACGGTTACAAATCCAACTATAATAGGAATCAACCACATTAATATTACCAAAGTCAATGAATGCTACATATCGATTTCCAACAGCTAAATCTGCATAATAATCATTTATTTTTTCATATTTATCAATTAAACTTAAAACCTCTTCTAAACTTCCACCTAATCTAGTTAATGCAAATGCTTGATACATTAGTGCACGACCTAAATGGTCTTTTATTTTTGCTATTTCCTCCAATCGCTTCGCATAGATTAAAACCTCATCCCACTGTTTTAACGAATAATATGTGGCCGTAATCCATAAGATCGTTAGTTCTTGAAACTTTGTTGGCATATAGGAAATATATTCCAAAACCCGCTCTAAAACTATATTCCCTTCACTTGTTAAACGCGTCAAATAAAATTTCCGAAAATAACTGATTGCCACTTCTTCATTTATTGAATTAGGCATATGCTCAATAATGAATTCATATAAAGGGGCTGCTTCTTTTTCCTTTCCTTCTATAAAAAGCTTTTCTGCAATTGAAAATACATTTTTTAAATACCTTGTACGAATGGCTACTGATTTTTCTTTAATTATAACTGATAAAATAAGAGATAACTCCGAGTTAAATCCATATTTAGCACATTGATAAATAAAAGCACTACTTCTTCTTTTATCTAGTAAATTTCTTTCGTTAAAGCATAATTTTACATATTCATTATAAAAAGCACCTTCAGGGAGTTCAAAAGCCTTTGTTATGGCATCCAAATAATGTAAAGATAGGACCTTTTTATTGTTAAATAACTTGCTTAATTCTGTACTATGTATTTCTGCTTTTATGGATAAATCTTTCATCTTCCAGTTATTATGTTTCATCAATTTTGTAAATGTATAAAAAAGACAATCATTCATGTTGCACCTCACCACCAAGTTAGTAAATACCTCAATAAAAATTCCAAAAAATAATATATGCTCATTAATGTAAGAAAAACTATATATTAATCAAATTTTATGCTGTTTCTTTTTGATAGTTTCATTATATGGAATGTTGATGTAATTGGGATTTTGACAAAAATTACAAAAAAAATCTTTATACTCAATTGAAGAGCTATTTTTTAGTGAAATAATCATAATACTCATTTTTTATATAATAGAACCTTGTTATTAGGGGACTATGAATCTTTAAAAATATCCAATGATAGAATATTGTGCGGTATATCCGGTTTAATGGTTCCCATTTTGAATAGTTATATCAACCTAGCTTGAGCAAAACATCGTTACTCAATGATTAAAAAAATCGATAACCTTATTAATGATTACCGATTTTTCCAAAACGATTAGATCTATAACGCATCATTTACGTCAATGACATTATATTTATTCACATCTCCACTTTGTTCGCATTCCAGTGAAAATTTCCCCCATCGCTATTAACTAATTATATATTTCGGTTATATGCTTCCATCGAAAACTTCAGTACATACCACTATTAACTAATTCATCTATTTATATTTTTTTATTTAGAGATAAAAAAGTGAAAATTCCCCATAAAAAAATCACTTATACAAGAACGTTTGTTTGTGCATAATAAGAATGCCTGTAAAAAACAGAACACACATTCTTAGTATAGAGGTTTTTTTATTGTACAATTATTTAACTTGTCCAGATGATCCTGTATTTTTTGTGGATATGAAGTCATTTTATGCTTCTGTAAGTTGTGTTCTTTTGGGATTAGACCCATTAAAAGTTAAGTTGGCTGTTGTAGGTGATAAGAATCGTTCAGGCTCGATAATATTAGCGGCGACACCTGCTCTTAAGGCTATGGGCTTTTCAACGCAAAATAGATACTATGAATTACCTAACCATAAAGATATTCACGTTGTAAATCCTTCTATGTCTACGTACTTAAGAGTATCAAATCAGATTTCTGAATTAATACTCACTAAATATGTAGCTCCAATGGATTTTTTACAGTACTCAATAGATGAGCTTTGTATTAACGTAAAATCATATTAAAAGAGGGAATTGCTTCTAAAACGAAAATGAAGCTAAACAGATTAGGTATAACAACTATTGGCGAATTAGCACACTATCCCAAAGAAGTACTGATTAAACAATTTGGGAATGTAATTGGTACTGAGCTTCATCTTCACGCGAATGGGATTGATTTTTCTAAAATTGGTGAAATGCAAAGTTTTAAACCTAAAGATACTTCGATTGGTAAATCTCAGGTCCTTTTAAGAGATTATCAATGACATGAAGTCAAAAATCTAATTCTAGAGCAGCTTGAAGAAGTGTGTTTTCGATTAAGAAATCAGTATCGATTATGTCCAACAATCCATTTGGGCATTGGTTATTCTTCAGGTATTGATGGGTTCAGTAAGTCAGTCACAATTGATCAACCAACTGAGTTAACAAAGGATTGGTATAAGGTGTGCCTTAAAATACTAGAAGAAAATTATAATAATGAACCTGTAAGAACAATTTCGATTGCATTAAAAAATTTCGTTAAAAGGGATTTTGAACAAATCACTTTCTTTACTAACCCAATAAAAAAACAAAAAGAAACAAACCTAACAAAAACAATGGAAGCAATACGAAAAAAATATGGTAAGAACAGCTTATTAAGAGCTTGTTCATACTTAGAACACAGTACGATTAGAAGCAATAAAAAAAAATAGGTGGGCATTACGCATGACAAAAGAACAAAATAGCCACCCATGCGTCGCGAGCGCTGCACCACAGCGAATGAAAAAGATTTAAAACCGTCAATACTGCTTCTATGGCTGGGTGAGGAAGGTCGCTGCAGTATGGTGCCATTAGAGCCTATCATTTAGTCTGACTCCAACAATCACGGTGCATCACAGACTGTCGCTCCCTTGCGGGTAAAGCCATTGGAAGGATGAATTCAATGGAAGTTATTATTGAACGAGTTTGCGGAATGGATGTTCATAAGGACAACATTACCGCATGTAATATGACACCTGAAGGAAAGGAGATTCAAACGTTTTCTACGAAGACGATTTTTTTAATTAAACTGATGGATTGGATAAGGTCACATGGATGTACTCATGTCGCTATGGAAAGTACAGGGGTGTATTGGAAAGCCATTGTTAATCTGATTGAAGCTGAAGAATTAGAGCTTTTTGTCGTCAATGCGCAGCATATGAAAGCTGTTCCTGGACGAAAAACTGACGTAAAAGATGCTGAATGAATCGCTCAACTTCTCCGCCACGGATTATTGACTGCTAGCTACGTTCCCGATCGAACTCAACAAGAGTTAAGAGAACTGGTTCGATATCGTCGAAGTATTATTGAAGAACGCTCTCGACAACTTAATCGAATACAAAAAGTATTGGAAGGTGCAAATATTAAATTAGGCTCTGTTGTTTCAGATATTATGGGTGTTTCAGCTAAAGAAATGCTTAACGCCATTGCAGATGGAGAAGAAGATCCTACGAAACTAGCAAATACGGCTCGGCGCTCATTGAAACACAAAAAGGATGAACTTGAACTTGCGTTACGAGGGTATGTTAATCCTCATCAACGTATGATGCTGAAAACTATATTAACTCACATTGATTTTCTAACTGAACAAATTGAAAAACTCGATTCAGAAGTAGCACTAAGAGTAAGTCCTTATCAAGAAGACATAGAACGACTAGACTCAATACCTGGTATCGCTACACGTATGGCTGAACAAATACTAGCTGAAATTGGAACAGATTTAGAGAACCAGTTTGGAAGTGCACCTCGATTATATTCCTGGGCAGCAATAGTTCCTGGACATAATGAAAGTGCTGGTAAAAGGAAATCAACTAAATCAAAAAAAGGCAATAAGTATTTAAAATCAGCCTTAACCGAAGCCGCACATTCAGTGGGTGCATCCAAAAACTACCTTGGAGCAATGTATCGAAGAACAGCTGCACGAAAAGGTAGGAAAAGAGCAGGAATAGTAGTAGCCCATGCCATGTTAAGAATCGCCTATTATCTTCTGACTAGGAAAGAAATGTACAGAGACTTAGGAGAAGATTATTATGACAAACAAAAAGAAGTATCAATGGTCCGGCATTCAGTTCGAAGACTAGAAAAATTAGGGTATTCTGTATCGATCGAAGAAGTCTCTTAATCCATCAACTACTAATATAATTTTTTACTGTTTGACGCTTTTTAAAAATAAAATAAAGCCGTCTTCTTTAGTTATGCACTTTTTCACCTGAATACCGTAAGGTTTTTTCATGGTAGCTTAATAAAAAAAATCGACCATACAGCCGATTATTTTGTACAACTAATGCATGCGTTAGTTGATTAAGGTTATTTTACTAAACCAATAATTTGATTTCTAATCTCTTCCCAAAGACCCATCTGTAACGATACATCTTTAATCAGCTGAAAAACATCTTGTGAAATTTGAATATCTTCCTCATTAAGTATTGTACAAAGGTGCTCTAACGCAACTCCCCATTCATTATATTCCAAGTACTCCAATACAATAAAACGGTCTCGATTTGGTAAAACAGCTATGTGTTCAACTATTGATTTAATCTTCACTTCAACATTCATCTTTAGAGCACCCCAAATAACAATTTATTTTTCTTATTATACTTAAACATGCGTTAGTTCAATTCGTATCCAAAACCATACAACAAAATTTGTTTTGTTTTAATTTTTACGTATGAACCAATAGGATAATTCTGATAGTTGCCTCCAGTTAACTCAAAAATTACGATGTTATCACCCATTCTCAAGACGGAGTATCCATCAGGTTCAACTGATTCTAGGACTCCTGATAAAATAACATGATTTTCATCTCTTGTTATTTGAGTAATGTCCTTATCAATCTGATTTATTTGCTTTTCCCATTCTAAAATTTCTGGAATATCAATCTCGATATCAAATTCGGCATTCAATTTTGGCTTAGAGCCAACCCATCTACCTTCTGCACTACCATAGGGCGAATTAAACTTAACAATATAACCATCTGACAATTCTTTTATATATTCGACTACTATTATTCTCATTTTTATTCATCCTTTAATGGTCTTTACATCTAGAATTCAATATATCTCTTGTTTTACCTTCTTCAACTAAACTGCCATTTCGTATTATATGGTTAGCCAGAATTTTCTGGTTGACCTATTTTTTATAGGTAATATGATTACAGTAGCCAGGGTAGAACGTAACTGCCAGTGGGACAATGATCCCGTCGACTAAACTGTTCTCCCTCTACTTATAGAAACATGTTTGAGGCTGGTTGGGACTTGATCCCGAATAACAAGCGAAGCTATGAAACTATAAGAAGAGCTAGAGGTTACTGGTATAAAAAGAGTTAAGGAGAGATGTAAATGAATCCAGTAGTTGGTCTGGATGTTTCAAAAGGAGAAAGTGAAGTACAAGCCTTTTTAAATAAGAGTATTCCTTACGGAAAAAGCTTCAAAATTTATCACACAAACGAAGGTTTAAATTTCTTTCTACAATTTTTAAAGGATTTAGAAAACAAGACATTAGTTAAACCTACTATCATTCTAGAAGCCACAGGACATTATCAAGCACCTGTCATTCAATTCTTAGAGAAATACAATTACTTGTATATTATGATTAATCCTTTAGTGTCCCATCAGTCTAAAAAAACAAGCTTAAGAAAAGTAAAAACTGATGCCATGGATGCCTATAATCTTTGTAAATTGTTTTATAAAGAAGAATTAGAGCCCTATAAAAAGCGAGGAATTAATCTCTTAAACCTACGCCATCTAACGAGACAACATGAGGCGATAACTGGTATGTATATCCAAGCAAAGCTACAATTTCACACCATGTTAGATCAAGTATTTCCTGAATATAGACGTGTATTTGGTGACTTATTTTCTAAAGTATCTTTAAATCTATTAAATGAATTTCCCACCTCTGAGAAAGTTTTAAAAGAATGTGAAGTAAATTTAGCTGAGAAGATCCGTTCACTATGTAAAACACGTTCTTACCAATGGGCATTAAAAAAAGCAGCTAAATTAAAAGAAGCTGCCATGAATAATCCTTTTGATAAAATTATTTACCAAAGTCATTTAATCAGTCTAAATATGTTTATTCAAATGCTTCTTCAATACCAAGAGCACCTATCTATCTTAGAGGAACAAATAGCTACTCTGACTAAAGATATCGAAGAATATAAGATAATCCAATCTATTCCAGGTATCGGAGAAAAAATCGCTGCAACGATACTCTCTGAAATTGGTGAAATAGAACGGTTTAATCATCCAAAAAAATTAGTAGCCTTCGCTGGAGTTGATCCTAGTGTATTTCAGTCTGGTAAGTTCAATGCCACAATAAATCGTATTACCAAAAGAGGTTCAACTAGGCTCCGTCACGTTCTATATATGGCAGTCCTTTGTGGAATTAGGAGTTCCAGAAATAAACGATTAAAAGAATTTTATGATAGAAAACGTGTGGAAGGTAAACCCGCAAAAGTCGCAATAATTGCTTGTGTAAATAAATTATTACATTGGATATATACTCTTTTAAAAAGGAAAGAAACATTCCTTGATTTAAACTAAATACCAATATTATGAAGTAATAACAAAACCTTCCAATAAGGTAGTGGAAGGCTATTTGGCATGTCTATTTTTAGTATAACATGTGTTTTATAAGATTTTCATTGAAAAATATTGACAACTATTAGCTGGTTTAGTGACATAAAAAAAATCGACTATACAGCCGATCATGTTGTACAACTAGTCGAGTAGAATGGAGTCTCTTTACCTTGCGGTAAATTGCACTCCAAACCCTCTCAGAACCGTGCTTGCACTATTAATGCACACGGCTCCTCCAGTAATCATTTACATAATGTAGCTAATTTCTTTTCTTAAATCATAAATATTCACCTTAATCCTCGGAGAGGGTAGTGGAAATTTATCAAGAAATAGTCTGAATTTCTCCCATTTAAAGGATTTCCTTTGACTTCTTCTATTGAGCCATTTAAATACTAAGTTCTCGATTTTAACTTTGAAAATGTTAACATTTGGAATATTATCAGTGATGCAATAGTAGTTGAAGTAGCCTATAAGCGAGCGTTTGAATCTGTCCATGATTATATGAATATTATTATTTCTATTCTTCTTCAACCATTCTTTAGACTCTTTTACTTTACTTTGTACTTTCTTCCTACTTGATTTCCGTTTCACTCGAAACTTTCCTTGTTTACTTTTCCCGCAATAGTGCGTAAAACCTAGAAAATCGAAGGTTTCTGGTTTTCCATTTCCCTGGTGCTTTCCAAGTTTCTCCGCAAGCCGCCCGAAAGGAATAATTTTGGTTTTATCTTCGGCTATTTCCAGATTAAACTTCTTGAGTCTTAATTTTAGAGATTGAAAGAATTCCTGAGCCTCATTCTTAAATTGAAAACAGCACACATAATCATCTGCATACCTTACTAGGTATGCTTGTCCCTCGCACTGTTTCTTAACACTTTTCTCAAACCATAAGTCGAGTACATAATGAAGATACACATTAGCTAATACAGGAGATATTACACCACCTTGCGGTGTACCATTATCTGTTTTGTATTTCTTTCCTTCTTCCATGTATCCACCTTTAAGAAACCTACCTATTATTCTTAGTAAGTTTGGGTCAGCGATTCGCAGTTTTAAGAATTCCATCATCCATTTGTGGTCAACGTTGTCAAAGAAGCCTTTTATGTCTACATCAACTACATAGTTTACTGACCTCTTTTCAATATAGAAGTTCAGTATTTTCAAAGCATCGTGGCAACTACGATTTGGGCGAAATCCGAACGAACAGTCCAGGAAGTCAATTTCATAGATGGAGTTTAATATTTTCGTAACACCTTTTTGAACAATCTTATCTTCATGTTCCGGTATACCTAGTGGTCTTTTCTTCTTCGAATTGAGCTTCGGAATATACATTCTCCTAACTGGAACAGGACGATAGCTTTTGCTTTTAAGTCTCCTTACTAAATCCTCTATATTTTCTTTGAGATTATCACTGTATTGTTCTTTAGTTGTGCCATTTATCCCAGTTGCTTTCTTATTTGGTAATTCAATGTGACATTGAACTAGTGATTGCTTATCTAATAAATGTGCAAGAGATGTAAATTGCATTTTAGGATCAGATTTTGCTACTTCTGCTATCCTTAGTAGTTTTGTTTCCATTTGTTATACCTACCTCTGCGTGTAGTAACTGTGTCCCTATTAAGGGTGATAAACTGGTAGTAGCCTTTCCTCCATCGGCATTACCCAACTTCATAGGTACTACGCTACTATCCGACTCCCTACATCGGCATTTGGTTTCCTCACTTTTTATCGTTTGTACACCATACTCTTCTAAAAAAAAAAGAAAAGACCGGTAGGGTCTCCCGAGTTGCCGTATCATATCAATGTATAACGTGCCAAGGTCTCTGACTCCGGAGAGGTTTTACCTTTCTTGCCTTTAACGAAAGGTAAAATGTAGCTTTCTGCTATGCTTAAGGCATCAGCCCTCTCGATTTACTAACATTTCGAAGCTCAATCCCTTCAACCATTTGGCTTTCGGCCCGCCATCTAACTGTCTACGCTTAAAGACTAAAGTTACCTTTAGCCCTCCAAGACTCGCTACGAGCGAATGGCTAGTTCTTACTCGACGGGAATCCCACCCGTTATATGATACGACCTATGCTCGGCCGCACAAGCATCAGTTAGTTGAATAAGAATATTTGAGTCTTTATGATATCTTTATAATTATACTTTTACAAATAATAAAAAGCCCTCCAAAGGAAGGCTCTTTAAACTCACTGTTACATCTATTATTTATCTTTTCTTACTAGTAGTGAACAGCATTCCACATGACTTGAGTTGACAAAAATGAGGTCGTGAAGACCCACTTGCTCCTTGGTGGAGGGTCATTTTTCTAGGAAACTGATTACTGAGATCCACTTTTTTGAAACCTGACCACCACACTTTGAAGACCCTTTAGGAAAACCCTCAATATTCCACGCAATTAATTTAGTGATTAAGTTTTTTAGAGTTTGAGAGTAGAAATTCCCACCTCTGTAGGTTTTTTGATGTTTTTATATCATGCAATAACTCATATTTATATTTCTACTTGCTTATCTGGATACTCTACCTTTGCTTGCCAATCATAATATCCCGCATCAATGTATTCCTCTTTAATTAACTCTGAAAGACGCAATGAATCTAGATGTGAAAAATAAGAATCTATACCTAATTGAAACACGTTTATCAATTTCTGCTCACTTGATTTTATATGTTCTTCATCTTCAAAAATTCGTCTTGACAACTCCGAATTAAATTGTTCTATATTTTCCTTATCTAATGCTTTAAATACTTCCAAAACTGTAACATTTCTTAGCGACTTAGCTAGAGTAAAACCACCATCTTTACTGGCATTAGAATTAATTAAACCAGCAACTACTAATTTTCTTAATATTTTTTTTAAGTAAGAGTCAGATACATCTAATATTTTACTCATTGTAAAACTCTTTACAGGTTCGTGATTTATTTGCAGAGATAGCATAAGTAATACATAAATTCCTTGTTCAATACTTTTATTCACTTTCATTGTTACACCTTATTTCGAGGTTATTTTTTTTATCAATTCACTTGCAACTTTATCAACCTTTACTGGTTTCATGCCTTTGTTAAAAATACCTAGAAATTGAAAAATGGGAACCATTTTTGCTATTGCATCATTACGTCCTCCACCATAAACAACAGTAGGTTCAACATATGAAACTTTTTTTCCGGTAGACATAAGTTTTCGTATCAAATCAGCTTTGGTATTTACAAATGATTTCGGGCCTAATATTCCTCCGATAAAGGCAAGTGAAGGAACTTTATATTTCTCAGCAAGGCTAATCATATTATTAACCGGAACTTCATTAATCTTTTTAAGCTGTATAATTTCCTTTTCTGATCTTCCAATAAAGTCTACAATACAATCAATTGATTCGGGTAATCCATCTATTACCGGATTTTTAATTGTTAAATCTGCTGATATATTATGCACACGTTTATTGCTAATATCACAGCTTCCTTTGCGTGAAACAATAAAAAATTCTGCATTTGAATCTTTTTCTAACCATTGGCGAACAACTTCTTGTCCAATATAACCATTTCCACCAAATAATACTATGTTTTTCATGAGAATACCTCCTAATTAATATCTATAGATAGATTACATCTATAGATATTAATTGTCAACGGATTTACTTTCCCGCTATAGATGAACCATTATAACTTAATCTATCGTATTGCAAAAAGCTTATAGATATCATTTTATCCCTTGCGTTTGTATTCTGTATTCGTGGAGTACATATCTCCTCTTCTTTGCATATTCATTTCCAAGCCACGTATAGGTTAACATTAAATTTTTTTTCAGTGTCTTATAAATATAAACTCTTAATTATTATTATATGGTAAATTGTCAGAATTCTAATTTTAAGAAAATACATAATTTCTAAATTTTTCTTATTGAGCCAAACTGCCATTTAGTTTAAGTGAAGTGATTCACAAATAAACTTAAATCAGTATCTCTATTCTTAGTGTTTTCTCCACATCAAGCCTATACAAAAGTGTAAACTTTCTCTAATTAGCCATGTGATTGGTATCATCATTACATCTATCTCTGTTTTCATTCCCGGCGATCCCCAAAAATAAAAAATCGGAAATAACTAAACAAAAAAAGAAGTTATCTAATAAATAGAAACTTCTCTCTTATTACACTTATTTATATACTATCCAGAATACCCACCTAAGCTTTGTTCGGCCATTTGAACTAAACGTTTAGTAATTTCTCCACCTACTGAACCATTTGAACGAGCTGTTGAATCTGGACCTAAATGTACTCCAAATTCTGTTGCAATTTCCCACTTCATTTGCTCAATTGCGGATGAAGCATTTTGTGTAGCATATTGATTTGAAGAGTTTTTTGCCATTATTTTAGCTCCTTATAAATATTATTTGTCTGATATTATTATCAGATTGGAGTTAGTATTACTCAAAAATTAATAACTATTCAAATTATCATAAAATTACTAGGAATGGTCTACAACAGTATGAAAAACTCGAATTACAGTCCACCCTTTTATAGAGATTCCCTATAAAAAAAGCCTGTATAGATTCATTGTTTCAGATTTCTTATCTAGTTTGACAATAGCCACAATAGCAAGCTTTTGTTTACCATACCGGAATAAAATTACCTAAATATTGACTAAAAAAAATGAGCTGTTTCAATTGTCAGCTCATTACATTTTTATGTTAAATTATTTTATATCTTCTATTTTTACCAGAAGGAGCTTCCAATTTACCTTCGCTAACAAATTCTCTCATGATCTGAACTATTTCTCCCATATCACCACCTACTTCTTTTAAGATTGCACGTAGCCTAGTTTCACTTGTACGATTGATAAATTTCCATACCAGTTCCTTCTTTGTAGGTGGCGTATTAGATATTGGCAATGAGTAGTTTTGTTTTTCTTGAATGCTATTTGAAGTGACAAGTTGCTCAATTATTGCTTCTACTTCACTTTCCGTTGGGGCGACAAGACAGCTTTGTATACGCATAAAGTTTTCCTTACCTTCTAATTGAGCAACACTATCACCTTTTCCCATAAGTACGAATGGTGGCTTTCCATCCAGCACGGTTTTGTAATCATGCATACTAGTAAGTCTAAATACAACTCGACTTGGGAGATTTGCTTTGACTAAACCTGATACCACATTAACTGATGGTCTTTGAGTGCAAATACACAAAAAGATTCCTGCAGCTCGGCTTTTTTGTGCTAATAAACAGACATAATTTTCAACTGATTTATCAAATAGAAAAAGGTCTGTATACTCATCTATTATGACAACGATGTTCTTTATAATATGCCCTTTCTTACGATAATGAATAATATTGCGAACTTTTTCTTTTTTAAACAATTCGTATCGTTTTTCCATTTCAAGTACTAAAGAATTTAATAAATTGATTGCTTCAGATGATTTAGTTATTACTTTTTCGACTAGTGGAGAATCTTCAAAAGGTGAAAATTCAACTTGTTTAGGATCTATCAAATATAGCAATAGTTCTTCTTGTTTCTTTGTGACATGAAAGAATACAAGTAAGGTAGTAAGGAAAACACTTTTACCAGCACCAGTTGCTCCTGCAACGAGCAAATGCGAGATCCTTCCAAAATCATCGAAAACTGGATTTCCTAACATATCTACTCCTAAGAATATTGGTACTTGGTAAGTTGATAAATCTTCTTTTGTTTTACTTAATGCGTCTCCTAATGTAACTATACTTCTCTCCTTCCGCTGAATTGAGATGCGAATTGTATTTGGTTTATTCCCTCCTTCTATACTTAAGTATGTTAAGCCTAATGCTACTCGTAAGTCTTCTGCTAAATTACTGATAGTAGTATATTTTAGGTTGTTCAACTGAAAATGATATTGATCCAAAGTCGGACCTATTTGTATAGAAAGATATGAAATACCGCCTTTACTATTCAAAGAGTTAAAAGCGGTAAGAATTTGATTCGAGTAATCTTCTGTCTTTTCTATTTCGATTGATTTAGATAATGGTAAAATTGAATACTGTGGTGGTAGATTCACCTGTTGTACGTCATTAAACGTGTTTTTGATTGGTGTATAAGGCAATAGTAACGGTTGAACGGCCCCCTTTATTTGTGGAGCAATTTGCCACTGACTTAATTCATTTTCACACATGATATTACTATTAAGATAAAAGAAACTAGAAGATTTACTTTCCTTCCTTACTTTCCATTCACCGAATAGCTTATGTAATCGGTGAAAGACACATGGAGAACAGGAGAAAGTGATACTTACGCGGTAATGTAAACCTATTGCCTTTTCCTCCATACCATCAATTAATGCTCTTTCACTACTACTAATCTTCTCAATGACTTTTCGTTGAACGATCCGTATTGGAAGAATTAAAGAAGGTGTATCGATCCCCTTCATGAATAAATCACAAAGGTCTAATAAATGTTGCTGCATCTTCATATGGCATCTTTTAGCATGAACACTAATGATTAAGCCTTCTCCTTCTCTTAGTATGGCTTGCACTTCTTGCCAATTAGGAACAGAAAAGGGTAAACAAGCTGACAGCGGATTGATAAAGCTCCCTTTTACTTCATATGAAGTTTCATCTCCGTCAACTTGTTTCCCCCACTTACTATAAGCATTTGAGATTAAACTACTTTTCGTAATATGATGTACAACCTTTCGTTCATCGCCAGTAGCAGTCCTATACCAAGACTTCTTTAAAACTTCATCGTAAGGAATACATTTCATATGATATCACCTAGTTATTTAATCGTTTAGTCACTAAATGTAGCAAATACAAAGTGTTCAAAATGATAAAACTCGTATTAATCAATAGGATCATTTCAAACATAATCAATTCCAACCTGTTTCATGATAGAAGGTACATTATGATCACTGCCAATATTAATCGCAAACTTCTTTCTTTTTGTTTCGTAGACTAAAATGACATCGTAATTCTGAATTTCATCGCTATTTTGCACTTTTAATCTTGGATACTTTTCTCTAAATGCAGCTCCTAGATAATACTTCACCTTAATCACACTCCTATGTTTTTGCTTTAGTTGGTTTTCTAAATGCTTTCCAAAGCAATGCAGTTGGGTTAGTAGCTAAACTACGTTGAACTTGTGCCACACTAGAATAGACATCAGGTTTTGTTTGCATATAACTATTTAGAAATGCTGGTGGTTGACTAAAGACATGTATCCCACCTAATAAAATTAATAACTTACTAAACACTCCTTGATACGTATCAGGTGTACTAATTCCAAACATTATGATATTGAGGACCGATAAAAATGAAGAATAATAAAGCTGAGATAAATAATTTTTCTTTAATGAAGCCCACCATTTTTGATGGAATGGATGAAATGATGGAAATAGATAACCTAACATAGCAATTGGAGTAAGCAAAGTTAACGACAATACATTAAACCAGCGCCTACCATGCGACAATAGAATAGGAACCAAGTTGTAGCCAAATAAAATTACAAATGCTACGTATAAAATAGTATCCATTAACCCAGTTACAGGGCGTTCTCCTAATGGATTAACATTTTCTGTTAAAGAAACCCCAAATTGCAGGATTAAGTTTGTAAGATAACTTAATAACTTCATACCCTCTACGATTAGCAACGGAGCAAAGCCAGTCAATGCCATTACAATAGGTAATCGTTGAAGGAGCTGACGATAGCTCATTGTACTTTTGTTTAAAATTCTCTTTAACCCTTCTAGCATGGTTAAACTCGTGATCAGTCCCATACTAAGAGCGCCAAATTTCAAAAGTAAGTTTGTAAAATATGCATTATTAAATAGAAAAACAGGGGTATAAATTACTTTTTCTAATAGCGAAAATAAAGCCATGATTAATGATTTTAAAGGATCTTTATCTGAGTACTTTTTCGACCATTCATTTAGTTGCTCAAGCATCTTTTTTCCGTTTTGTATCCATTCAAAGCGGTCTAAAAGACTAGAAGTTTTATCGTGAAGATTACTACTTATGTTAGAAAAAAAATCGTTTAATGAATTTAGTAAATTGAAATGGTCGTGATTACTAATTGAATGCAATATTGTAGAACTTTCAGTTGTTGAGAATCCAGTTAATAGTGGTATTGTCGTAAACACCATAACAGGAATCCATTTCAATTTTGAATTTCGAATGATTATTAATAGCTCTTGAAACCTGGAACTAGGAGTAATAGTATTTTTAGAATACTTACTAGCACAAATATAACGGCTGGAGCACTCATTACTTGTATTAACCCTTTTAGGATATTCGCATTCCAGCCCGACATTTTCTCTTGAAGACCTAGCATTTTTAGCATCCCAGAAACCATGAGACAAAGTGTTGCCATCGATCCGGCTACTGCAAGACAAGTGAATTGTAGCGTCTGGAGTCCATTTGTTACTTCCATTGGTAGGGTGTACGTGCTGGATGCGGCTACGTGAGTTGTTGTTGCGAAAAGGCTGATTACAGTTGCGTTGAATATGTGTAGGATGTTGTTCATCTTTTTCTTGTCTTTGCATGGTAACCTCAATGACTCCTGCTTTGTCTCTTGAAGAAAAAAATCAATTTTCTCCATTTCTTCCTGTAAATTATTCTTTTTACGGTAGTCATTCATGAATTCTTTGATACTTATTCTTGTTTTTTTAGCCATTCGTTTCACTTCCTTTTGCTTTCTTAGCATGTAGAGCGGAAGCAATTGTACTAACGATTGTTGTCATTAAGGCAGTTGCTTGAATTAATCCTAATATTGTTGTAAGAGTTGAGATCATTATGACTCACCTCCTGTTTTGCTGCTTATGAGATATGTTTATGTATCCAATTTTTTGTCCTATTCGAAAAACCGAAAAAAAAAAACAAATTTATTCGATAAGTCGAACAACTTGTCTTTTTTTATCTTATCTCGATATCGAGTAAGTCATGAATTGAAGGTTGACCTATTGATAACCAAATACGTATGAAATTTTCTAAACTAGGTAAGCTTCCATTTAATATACCGCTTAATGTGCTTTTAGGTATCTTAGTTTCATTATTAATAATACTTAGCGATTTTCTGTTATACACTGAAGGTATTTTTGATTTAATGATCAATCCTTTTGATTCGATTAATGGACTGGAGTTTAAGTTTAGCGTATTTAAATATAGCATTACTGAACCTTTAATCGTATCTTCAACCGTAATTTCTTTATCCGTTCCAAGTAGCTTTTTATTTATATTATAAAAAGAGACATATGCTTCTAATTTCTTTATAGTTTCGTCTTTAAACTCCACTTCAATTTTCATGAATAGCAAACTCCTTTCATGTGAATACTCTAACTAGACAAAAGTTATCAAAGGTGGATATTTCTTATGTTAATTTATAAAGATAAAGATATTGAAGTAATTGAACAATTATTGGATGATTGTATTCGTGAAAGCAAAAATGCATAATAAAATTAGTAAAATTGCATGTTATGGACGTTTTAATTATAAATAACAAAAATAGTGTAATCACTTACTATATCAGTGTTATTCAATTATTGGTTATGGAAAATGATAATATCAGTTGGTGAATTTATCCCTCCATAACCAATATCAACTTTCAATTGGAGTGTTCCAATATTTTACGATTTTGGTCATAATTGATTTTAAATTACCATTACTTAGTTCATATATAAAGTCTGAAACCAAAATTTCTAAAACATCTTCCACACAATAATAAACGTTATAAATTTCTTCAATCTCCATTAATAAAACTTCAAATTTTAGCGCATCTTCCCTCTGGATTATACATGATACCTCAACTACAAATTCTTCTTTTAAATGTTTTTGTTTACCACCCGAAAGTAATTGTAATCGTTTATCTCTACTTGATATCAGTTTGTACATTTTCAGAAGATCACCATTATTTTTTCTAATATTACGCATGAAGTCTTCATATAAAATTGTGATAAAATCTTCCATTGAAAATTTATATTCTGCTAGTTCTTCGACATCTGAACAAAATACTTTTGCTCGTAAATAGTCCTTAGATGGTATCTCAAATTTAAATGGATATTCTTTGTAAAGCTTAACCTTCTTTTTAAATGAAAAGAAACCCTGCTTTTTATCTTCTAAATATTCCAATTCTGAACCAATTACGTCGAAATCACTATAAATACTCGTCATACAAAATGTCCTTCTTTCCTTAAACTATTTACAAATACCCTGTGAGCTGCTTTACGAATACTGCAATCCCATTCAACACAATAGCCTTGTAAAATCTTAAACGTCTCTTTGTCTAGTTTTGCTACCACTAAATGTTTTGACCCAATTGGGTATTCGACTTCATCAAACTCCTTAATGCGATATAGAGCTTCAGTAAGAATATCAGTCGTTAAAATTGTTGGATAAGTATTATATTGGTAACTTAATTTTTTAATCAGTTGTTTTATTTCTGGCTTTAATAGAATGCGTATGTCTTTCTTTTTATCGCAACGTTCTTTTCGAACCTTTTTTACCTGCTGAGGTTTCGCAGGAATAGTATGATTATTTCCCTTCTTACTTTCATTAAACATTGGGTTAAATATATCCACAGAAACACTCCTCTCTTTTTCATAAAAAAATTAGTTTTTTAGTGTTAAGTTAGGGTTATAGTGTCAAAATGTCATTGTGTCATGTGAAATATATACGATGGGGGTGTACAAGTTAGAACTGAAAAAGCAGAAATTTAGTGGAATTGTATGAAAATTTTCTACAATGGAAATACTAAATAAAAAATAGTTGGGGTGGAGTAAATGAATTCTGTAACAAAACAAGGAGTTTCGAAAGAAATTGCAAAAGCATTTGCGGAATTGAAAAACCAAAAGAGCGGAATGAAAATAGTATCTAAGAAAATTAAAAAAGTTAGTAAGTAGGATGTCCTATTTACTAGCTTCTTTTTATTTAGAGATGACTTTTGATAATTCTTTAATTAGAATATTTGCACCATCTTTTCACTTAACGAACCAACCGTTATCAAAAGTAAAGTTGTTATCATTGATTACATCTGTAATCATACATACTTTAACTCAAGTAAATAGCCAAATATATCCTTTGCCAATCAATAAAATGATTTATTGTTACTGGCTTTATTAGTTTGGATTCTTAAAAGAGAAATTGTGGGTAGATAGTGTAATTTCATTCCAAATATTATAAGGTCCCCGGCCTTAGATGCAGTTTTTATTTTGTAGCTTTCACCATTACTCAATGTAATTCCTTAAATACTGGTTTTAAAAATTCAGTAAATAATTACAGTATGTGAAATTTCGTTTATTCCTCATTAAAGGAAAGAACATTTTTATAAAAATAAGGCATAATTTGCTTGTATCACATGGATGAGTAGAATATCAGATTTAATAGTGTCTCCAACAGTATTAATGTTTGGCTTATGTAAAAGCGATTTTCTCCATTATAGAAACCAGCTCTTAACTATAGCGATTGGAACGAGCATAGTAAGTCGGAGGATGGAAGGAAAAACATCTAATGGATCTACCATGCATAGGCGGTCTAAGGGTACACGGTTCCATATGTATTATCAAAGACTATCCGAGTTGTCTTAGGGATTTTGACGATCATTGCTACGTTAGTTTATGAATTTCTCTACATACTTGGTATACCCTTCTTGGGCAAAGCGCTCTACTCTGAAATTGATACATCAGCAACTCTACTTTTCTCCTTCTAGCATCAGCTTTCTAAGAATGGTTTTACACATTTCAATCCCAATAGGTCCGATTTATCTTTTACAAGAAGCTTTTGGAACAATACTACTTGATTACTAAAATGTACATTTTAAACTATGAATAAGAAAAAATAATAGTTCTTCTATACATTTTGGTGCGTTTTATTTATTTCAGCGGAATCTGTGTATTATTTGGTGCGTTTTACCTATTTCAGTAGAATCTGTGTAGTATTTGGTGCGTTTTATTTATTTCAGCGGAATCTGTGTAGTATTTGGTGCGTTTTATCTATTTCAGTGGAATCTGTGTAGTATTTGGTCCGATTTATTTATTTCATTGGAATCTGTAGTATTTGATTCGTTTTTTCAATTTCGACAGAACTCATGTATTATTTGGTGCGTCTTATCTATTTCAGCGGAATCCGTGTAGTATCTGGTGCGTTTTATCTATTTCAGCGGAATCTGTCTAGTATTTGGTGTGTTTTACCTATTTCAGCGGAATCTGTGTAACATTTGGTGCGTTTTATCTATTTCAGCAGAACCTATGTAGTATTTGGTGCGTTTTATCTATTTCAGCGGAACCTGTATAGTATTTGGTGCGTTCTATCTATTTCAGCGGAGCCTGTATAGTATTTGGTGCGTTCTATCTATTTCAGCCGAATCTGTGTAATATTTAGTGCGTTTTATCTATTTCAGCCGAATCTGTGTAGTATTTGGTGCGTTTTATCTATTTCAGCGGAACCTGTGTAGTATTTGGTGCATTTTCTGTTCATTTTGTGACAAATCCTTGATGTTATAACAATCTTGTGGTGCATTTTATGATAAAATAGATTAATAGATATAATAAAGTGCACCAGATTCTTGGTGCACTTCGAGAGGATGTTCTTATAGGTGAAATATGAAACAATACTAGATCATCAGATTTTAAACTACGAGATATTAAAAATTTGTATATTTGAAGAAACGAAACGATTATTTCAAGATCGCCAATATATCCTTGAGAAATGGAAAACGGAAGCCTATCGTATGACAGAAGATGAGGTTAGGTACCAATCCCCCTGCAATGCAATGGGCCCAAGCTTTAGAGCATTATTTTTCTTATTTACTCAAACTTTATATTTTGAAAAATATATAACAAAACAAATGATAAATGAAGCAGTTGAAAAATATGCGGACACCATCAAAGTGATATTGGCTGGCCACTTTATTCACGAGTTTCCCAATGATGAAGTAAAACGAAGCGTAAACGAAGAAAAAATTGATGACGTGTTAAAACGTGATTATATTTATTCCAGTATGGATATGGACTACCATCTGATGAGGGATATCGTGACAAAGAAAAAGGATTTTAAAGAAGGAGAAGAAGGCTACTTGGCAACAGAGATTAAAGACAATCGTGGAAAAGTAAGAGGATTGGCCGAGCTTAGACCTTTTGAATCACAAAATATCGATTTAACCTCTGATCAACAAGAAATGTGGTTAGAGTTGATTGAATCCACCATCCATTCATTGGATGAAATGACCGCGGACCTTTTTGATTTAATTACCTATTTATGGATGGTATCACCCAAAAGCAGTGACGGGTATATTGAATTTCATAGTAATGATGCCCTGCGACTTAGAAACCTAAAAAAGCGTACATCTAAAGGACAAGTGCTCGATTTTCGTGAAGAGGATCGATTCAATATCATGAAACGGGTTGCTGCTCTTTCGAGTATTTGGATATCACTTGGTGATCAAAAAGTAAAAGTGGTAAATACTCAAGAAATTCAGGACAATGAGCTCTATAAGTTCAAAGATTTTCAAAGAATGTTTGAAATTGGAAAAATACGTGTGGCGTATGACAAAAAATCTGGCGAACCAAAAGGAATTTATGCTGTACAAGTAAAACCAACATCTATTTTGACTCCTTATTTAGATGGTCCTAACCGATCACTTGGTTTGTTAGATCTAAAAGTCTTTCAGTATAGCCATTTCACACAACGTGAGCACAAACGATTAACACGATACTTAAACCTTCAATGGAAAATCCGAACGATTAAACGTACATTACAGCAAGCCTTTAAAGTATCAACTCTGTTAAAAGTTATGGATATCTCTACCCGTTACAACGGAGTACAAAAGAGAGACAAGTTTGAAAACGTATTAGATGAATTACAGAAAGATGGCGTCATCAAAAGTTGGGATTATACGGAATCAGTTAATGAAGAACAAGTCGGAAAAAAAGGCTGGTTTCAAAACTATTGGTCTAAACTCAATTTGACCATTCTACCAACCGATATTGTCGTAAAGGAAAATCAAAAAAAACTGTTGGTAAATTCGAACTATACAATTGATGAAAAAATAATTGAACGTATGGAAGAATTCAGTTATGAAAAGATAGCATATCAGAGCAATGAAGAACTTCTCACAATACAATCAGAAATTACTAGAAGTGAAATAGCTGCATCAGTTGAATACGAATTAGATAAACAAATACCTATTTTGGAATTGCAAAAAAAGATGGATCCCAAACCAACAACAATAGGTTCAGAGCAACAATCATTCGATTTTAACATTTCAATAGAGGTAACACTTACACCAGAAAACATGAAAGAGATGATTGATTCCTTAAATATGAGTATTCGTCAGTCTGCAGAAGAAATGGGAATCGCTCACACAACCCTTTCTCGGTATATCCGGAAAGAAAATAAGCGACAGAATAAGAAAAACGATGAAAAGATGCTCAATTGGCTAAAAGAAAAAGCAAGAAAATCAAAACTCTAACCACTGTAAATTGGTTAGAGTTTTTCTTTAGCCCTTCCCTCTCCATTAGAGTAACTTAAAATAAGGTAATAACACATTGATTATTTAACTTCTTTACCTAACAGTGTATTCGGTATTCAAAAGTGAAATTTTAATTTTTATTTAACAGATAGACTGCTGCGTTACAAATATTATCGTTAACATATATGTTGATATATATGTTAATAGTATCATTATTAATATTTTCATTAACGATGTTTTATAACTATTAGGTGGATCAGTTACATAAGAAAACACCTTTAAATTTTTTATTCTGGAAGTTGGCATCCTTCAGTTATCCATTCAAAAAATCAGGAGAAAGCACAATTCCATTTGCTGGATTCATGTCACCAACATCAACAGTTATTAATTGACTCGACTCTTTTCCTTGTAACATAAGAAACACAGTTCCGCCACTGGCATCTCTTGTTCAACTTCGCAAACCTCTTTTTTACTAGCACCTTTGTTTATATTATCTATGTTTAGAAATGTTCATTTTACCCTCCTAAAGCTAGCTAAATGTATTTCTATAATACTATTTATTATTTAATCAGTCTTTCCTTATGTAACTAAAGTCATTAATCCCATTAAAAAGACCACCGAAGCAGTCTATCATTGTTCAACTAATGCATGCGTTAGCCATACATGAATCCTCAGATTCACAACAGTGAATGGAAGTTTATATCGTACTCCCATGGTAGTTGAATAACATTTACTCACAATCTTAGACCTATACAACAGCAAATAAATAAAGGCACGTATTCACGTGCCTTAACAATTAGTTCTTATATTAAGATTTATTTATTCAAATAAGGATGGATAACCTGCATACAGGAATCCCAGAGAATTTTCTCGTTTTCTATAGAATAATGTTTATCCTCTGGCTTTTCCTCTTTCATTTTGTTATCGAAATACATACCAGATACACCTTCTATTTGCTGGGAAGTTGCCAAATAGATTGTTGTCGCTGCCCCTTTTTCTGCAGAAGCTAATGTTGGGAATATCTTCGACAAAACTGATACCGACTTAAATACCATATTAACCAAGAAACCTTTATCATCATTTTGTCCGAATTGTGTCGCAGCAGCGCCAGGGTGAGACGCATTAGCAGTTACATTTCTAATCCCTTGTTTTCTGAGTTCAGACTTCATATGCCTTGTTAACCAAATCAAATATAATTTAGATGTAGCGTAAGCACCAGTGGGGCTGTAATTTTTTTCTAATTGCATATCATCGAAATCTGGCATTACTGCCCGTCTATGCATGGAAGAGGATGTATTAATGATCCTCGCAGATGGGCTTTTTACCAAGACTTCCATTAATAGTTCTGTTAAAAGCATTGGTGAGTACACGTTAAGAGTCATTGTTTTTTCTGTACCATGTTTTGTGACTTCTCGATTTTTACCGAACATCGCTCCTGCATTATTAATAAGCACATCTAATCTTTCATATCTTGATTTGAATTCCTCCGCCATTCGCTTAACATCAGTAAATGAAAGTAAGTCTGCAATGATTGTATCTACATTTTTATTGCCTGTTTCGGTCTTAATTTCCTTACATAATGCCTGAGCTTTTTCTTTGTTACGCCCATGAATGATCACCGTATGTCCTTTCTTTGCTAGATCCTTAGCTGCCACTTTCCCTAGTCCGTCAGTTGCTCCTGTGATGAGTATAATTTTTTTCATGATAATTCCTCCAATTTTTATTAAAATACCGTATGTTCGTTTATTAATAATTAAAACTAAAATCCTAATAATGTTCACTTCACTAAACCAAAGCTTTTGTTCTATTTATGCTGTTCTAAGTTGGTAAAACGATTTACTACATCATTTTACTTTGGAACAAGATGTAATAAATTGATCTGATTTGACGAGCCTAATCTACCTCGCAGCATGTATGTGCCAGCTCCTTCTGATACAACTACTTTCGTTTTTCCATGTTCATGCGACCCACGGTTGTAAGGAAAAATCAACTCTGAAAGTAAGGTGAAAGGAAAGATTTGCCCCGCATGTGTATGTCCTGAAAGCATCAAATCGATCCCTGCTTCATCAGCGTATTTAGCACCAACGGGACTATGGTGCATTAGAATAGATGGTATCTCTCTATTAATTGAAAGATTTGCTAAAACCGATTTTATGGTATTTGTATTATCAGACGGATGCATATCAAAAGCTTTCTCGTCTGCATTCATATAGTCAAGCCCTATTATTTGTAAGTCATGTGTCTCAATAACCTCGTTATGCAATATACGAACCCCTTGCTGTTTTATAAGCTTTAATGATTTATCACTACCAACATATTTCTCATGGTTCCCTTCAATGAAATAGGCAGGTGCATTAAAAGTAGAAAGTGGATTTAACACGCCAGGTTGAAGTGCTGTTTCAGCATCTACCAAATCTCCGGTAATAAGCACTAAGTCAGGCTTTCTTTCATTTGTTTCCTTAACAATCCTAACAAGATATTCCTTTCCTCGATGATGTCCAAGATGAACATCTGTAATATGCATTATTGATAATTCCTTCTTTAACCCAGTAATTTGAATGTTAGATTCCTTAACAACAAACGATGATCCCATCAAGGAACTTACAACTGTCACAATTAATGCAAGGGTCAGTACGGTAATACCACTCTCAATTAAAGGTAGATTCCATATAAGTTGAATTAAATTAAGAATTACTAACAAAATGAACAAATAAGCGAAAAACGTTATTATATAACCTCCGATGACGTTAAGCGCACTAACTATTCGATTCGATGATTTAACGGATAAACCTATTACAACCATTGAACCTATAAATCCAATTGCAACGATCGCTTGTATCATCCAATATGACGAAAAATTTATGAGTGAATGTGTTTGATACGCAATGTACCAAATTGAAAATCCGAAAAAGCCTAACATAACGGTCGTTATTATTATGTTTAATATCTTTTTCATCTCTCTTCCCTCCAGTAATCTAGAATTTATATCTTAATCAAAAAACAGTTTTTATTGTAAAACACTACAATTATAACCGAATGTTCGTTTATTTTTAATTGAAAAATAGTGGGATACACTAAGATTTAATTGCATCCCAACTCATTTTTATCAACTCATTGATATTAATTTCATTTAGTTCATATTCGCCATTAAAATGCATTTTAGCAAGGTTAGTAACTGGAGCAGTTGTTAACACTAAAAGCAACATAGTATCGCACTCTTTTAAAAGTTTTTGTTCTCTTCCTCTTTCAACTAAATCAAATAAAGGTTGGAACATCCAACTAGGATCTTCTAAACACAAATTCTTAACTAATGGAGAATTACTAAATTGCTCTAAAAACAAAAATTCTTCTTTATGGCTAAAAATAAATTCAATTTGATTTCGAAGTATCTGTTCAAAAGCTACTTTAACTGGCATTGAATCCTTGATTCCAGCTAACACTTTTTGGCTTAATTTTTGTTTAACATTAGTATATAGCTTGCTTAACATATCCTCCTTATTTTCAAAATAAACATAAATGGTTGATGCTGATACTTTAGCACGTTTGGCGATTTTCGACATTGAAATATCGGAAAATCCAATCTCATTCAAAAGTTGAATTGTCGCTTGAAAAATTGCTTCTTGTTTGTTTTCATCTTTTAATCTCATGAGTTAATAATAAACGTTCGTTCGATTAAAAACAAGTGTGTTCTAAAATTTGTTATAAACTTCAATTTCAATTAAACTGCCTCTTGCAAGTCACCTATATTCCTCTCCTTATATAACTAAACTGCCATTTTGTTGAATAAAAAAACCGACTATACAGCCGATCTTGTTGTTCAACTAAAGTATTAGTTAGTTCAATAAGAACCATCATCTTCTTCAATTTTTCTTCTTCTCCAACTTATAATAATCATAATAACTATTCCAATTAGTATCATGAGGATGGGTATTGTTTCAGCAATAAAGAATGCTTCCCAAAATTTCCACCAAGGAACATCGGGTCCACCAGTAGCCATTCCTCCTAACAAGTTTGCTATAGGTATCGCTAGAACGAATAGTATTAATCCTAATAAAAGTAATATTTTTCCAAATTGCATTTTTCTCTCTTTTCCTTTATTTCATGAATAAATGTAATTATTATAGTTCCAAAGTGTACAACTAATGCATCAGTTCGTATTATAAGGTCATCCAGTTTTATTTACTGGTTGACCATTTTTATTATGGTCTTATGATTAAAGTAGTCGGGGCAGAACGAAGCATCAGTGGGGCTTAGACCCCGTCAACTAAACAGTTTACCCCCTACTTATAGAAACATGATTTGGGCTGGTTGGGACAAAGATCCCGCATAACAAGCGAACCTATGACACTATAAGGCAGTACTAGGGGAACCGATAAATTTAATAGCTTTAGGAGGAGATAGTTTATGAATCCAGTAGTTGGTCTGGATGTCGCAAAAGGAGAAAGTCAAATACAAGCTTTTTTAGATAGAAAGACTCCTTTTAAAAGAAGTTTTAAGATTTCACATACAGTTGAAGGCTTTGAGCAGCTACTTCAATTCTTAAAGAGTATTGAAGAAACAGCAAACACAAAACCAGTATTAATAATGGAATCAACAGGGCATTACCATTCACCTGTAATGCAGTTCTTAGATAACTTAAATTATATTTATATCGTTATTAATCCACTAATCTCTTATCGAGCTAAAAGTTCAAGTTTAAGAAAGGTAAAGACTGATGTCATCGATGCGTATCACCTCTGCGAGCTGTATTACAAAGAAGAGTTAGAGCCACATAAAAAACGTGGTGCACAGTTACTAAACCTGCGAAATTTAACCAGACAGCACGA
>NZ_JBHJTJ010000043.1:0-32162 GCF_042267765.1 Gottfriedia sp. NPDC056225
TTCTACGATTAATCAATTTATTCTTTATAAGAGCACGCTAAAACTTAAATCTATTAATAGCTACTAGAATAATTTTATGTACTAAAAATTATCCAAAGATGATTCCTGCTTGTATCTCTACTTTATGAATCTATTAATAATGAATTAATTTTTACTAATATCCTCATGAAACTTATATCAAATTAAAAAGTAGCTAGAAAAATCTAGCTACTTTTTTTACTCAGCCAACAAAAGTGACCCTTTATTTTGTAATAAATACATATTATAGTACAATCCTTGTTTTGCAAGAAGTTGCTGATGGTTGCCTTCTTCAACGATTTTTCCTTTATGCAAAACATAAATGCAATCAACGTCTTGAATAGTTGATAATCGATGTGCAATTATAACAGTAGTTCTACCTTTTCTCATTTCGGTTAAGGCATCTTGAATTGCTTCTTCTGTTTCACTATCAATATTCGCCGTTGCTTCATCCAAAATTAGAATTGTAGGTTTTGCAGCAATCGTCCTTGCAAATGTAATCAATTGACGCTGACCACTTGATAATGTAGAACCTCTTTCCACAACTGGTTCATTATATCCATTAGGCAGTTTTTCAATAAACTCATTCGCTCTTACTAATTCAGATGCATCTTTAATTTCTTTTTCTGTAATTTTATCGTTATACATTGAGATATTACCTTTTATATCTCCTACGAATAAATAAGGGTCTTGTAAAACTAATCCGATGTTAGTTCGTAATTCACTTTCTTCAAAGGTTGATAGATTTTGTTCATCGATCCGAATTTCTCCGTCTTTTACATCGTAAAAACGTAATAATAAATTCATAATTGTAGACTTACCACTACCTGTATGACCAACAAATGCGACAGATTGACCCGGTTTAACTGAAAACGATATATCATGGATTACATTGTGTACTCCGTCATATGCGAATGAAACATTTTTAAAATCAATACTTCCTTCACTTACTTTCGGTAATTCGGTACCTCCTTTTGTAGGTGCTTTTTGTTCTTCATCCATTAAATCAAATACCCTTGATGATGATACTACAGCTTGTTGTAATAAAGATAATTTCATCATCATTTGAGTTATTGGTTCAAAAAATCTTTCTAAATAACTAACGAACGCATATACAGTACCAATTTCAACTGGATTACTAAATGATGTAACTCCAAAGAAGCTTAGTACAAACATAATACCAATTGTATAAATTAAATCTGTTGCAGGTCGTAAAAACAATGAATCTAAACGTATTGTTTTAACTCCAGCATTATAATGAGACTTATTAACGCCTTCAAATTCATTTTGTAATCTCTTTTGTTGATTAAATGCTTGAATGATCGACATACCTTGTAAGTGCTCATTTAATTTAGCATTTAGATTACTTAACTGTCCTCGAGTTTCCATGAAAAATGGGAAACTCTTTTTTCGATAAGTAAGGATGATAAAATAAACAACTACAACTAATCCAACACAAATCGTTGCTAATTTAACATCTAATGAGTACATTGCAATAATGATCCCTACTAAGAAGACAATTTGCTGGATGAAGGTTGCTAAAACACTAACGTAGAAATCTTTGATTGCTTCTGTGTCATTCGTAATTCTAGAAACAATACTTCCGATTGGCGTTTTATCAAAAAATGAAAAAGCTAACGAGTGTACATGCTCATAAACTTTCATTCTTATATCTTGAACAACTTTAAAAGCAATTTGTTGAAACATTAATAACTGTAAATAAGATAAAATGATTTTACCGACCGTTATTACAACATACAGCGTAAACAACTTGACGATTATATCTTTAGGAAAATACCTTTTCATTAAATGATCATCTAGGAATCTTTTAACTAAAATTGGACCATACATTTCACATGCTGTTGCAAGGAATAAGAAAATAAATGCAAATGTTAGTAAAACTTTATATTTTTTTAGAAATGAAAGAAGGCGAATTAAATCTTTTTTCTGCCTTTTAGCGTCGATTTCGATTTCCGGATTCATTTTCTCCCTCCTTGCTCTACTAGTTCTTCTAGTTGTTGTCTTTCGAACATTTCTTTGTACCAACCATCAATTTGAACTAACTCTTCATGCATTCCTCGTTGAATAATTCTTCCTTCATCTATAACAATGATTAAATCACTGTGCATGACAGCACTCATTCGATGCGAAGTAATAAATGTTGTTTTTCCACTTCTTTCATCCTTTAATGAGCGTAATATTTTTTCTTCTGTCTTTGCATCTACGGCCGATAAACAATCATCTAAAATTAAAATATTAGGATTTTTAATTAATGACCTAGCGATTGAAATTCTTTGCTTTTGACCACCTGATAAAGATACTCCTCTTTCTCCAACGATCGTGTCGTACCCTAATGGAAATTCCAAAATATCGGCATGTATATTTGCAATTTCGGCAGCTTTATAAACTGTTTCAATTGAAGAATCAATTTGACTAAACGCAATATTTTCTTTTACCGATGTTGAAAATAAGAAATGCTCTTGTGGCACATAGCCAATATGTGATCTAAGAGAAAATAAAGTTGTATCTTTTATATCTATGTCACCTACAGAAATCCCCCCGTTAGCAACTTCATATTCTCTCAATAGTAGTTTTAATAGAGTTGTTTTGCCTTGACCGGTTTTACCAACTATTCCGATCGTTTGACCTTCTTGAACATTAAAATAAATATCCCTTAATTCAAAATTTGATTCATCATTAAACTTAAATGAATCAATTGAATAAGTTATTTCACCCATCGAAAGCTTTTCTAATACTTTTTCTTTATTTTTAATTTCTGGTTCGACACTTAATAAAGAACGAATTCGGTCATATGAAGCGCGACCTCTTTCAACAATATTGAATAACCAACCAATTGCTAGCATTGGCCAAATTAATATTCCTAAATAAGTTACAAAAGTAATTAATTGCCCGACAGTTATCGCATCAGAAATAACTAATCTAGATCCATAAACAACGGCAATAATATAACAAATCGAAACAACCAACATGATCGTTGGATCAAATAGTGCATCAATTCTAGCAACTCTCATATTATATTTTACGACTAAATCTGCTTGATCTTTAAACGCACTTACATCTTCCTTCGTTTGTCCTAAGCTTCTTATAACTTTTAAACCGCTCATACTTTCTTGAACCTTATTATTTAATTCAGAAAATGACTCTTGGGCTAAATGAAAGCGTTGATGTAATAATTTACCATAATACTGCGTCAATATAGCCATAACTGGTAGTGGTAATAGACTTATAAGCGTTAATTTCCAGCTAATAGAAACTGCCATCATAATTAGTACTGAACCACCTAAAATAATGGAATCAACAAAAGTTAAGATACCTGCACCAGCTGTCTCACGCACTGCTTGTACATCGTTCGTTGCATGAGCCATTAAATCTCCTATTCTATTTTTCTGATAAAAAGAAGGAGACATTTTAGAAAAATGATTATATAGATCGTCTCTAAGTTGTCTAGCTAATTTTAAAGAAGAACCAAATATTAATCTTCTCCACCAATAACGAAATGCATAAAGAAGTAACCCATTAATAAATATTAAACTTACCCAAAATAGTAAGTTTTTACTATTAAGTGAGTTCTTAACCATTTCATCAATTACATAACCAATAACCTTCGGAGGTAGTAGCTCTAAAATTGCAACGACGACTAATAGTGATATTCCCCATAAATAGCTTCTTTTTTCCTGCTTAAAAAACCATAACAAATCTTTAAAAACCGACATTCCTTCACCCCCGCAATGCTGATAAAATAATTTTAAAATATTTCGAAAACTCAAAACACAGTGTCCATTATAGCATAAAGTTTTAATATTTTTTAATAATTTGCTTAATTATGCTGGTTGTTAAATTCAGGCAACTTTAACTGTATTTTAATAACTATTGCAAAGATGAAGTTGTACTTTTTCATAAAATTTAATTTTTAAAATATGAAAATGAAATTGTTTTTGTATACATATCTACTAAAATTAAATAAATTGACAAAAAATTGAATTAACAATGCATTAAACCCACAATTATATATGGTAAAATTCACTTATGAAGGTGAAATATGGAAGATAATCAAGTGGAATCAAAAAAAATTCGGGCTAAACCCTAAGAAAAAAATCCTTATCCCTGTCATCGTATTTCTGTTACTATATCTATTAATGATTCTGTTTGGGGATGTGATACTTAATGAGAGATAAAAAGCAAAAGAGCCCCTTTTTAACAAATAAGCCTTCTGGTACCTTACCAAAACGTTCTAAAGAGGATAATTTATTACTCAATTTAAATAAAAAAATAAAGGATAACATTGATAACTTAAAACAAACAATTAGGATGGTATAGTTCGATATTAGAATACATTAACTTGTTGTTAGTAAAGCCTCCTGTAATTTTTGGAGGCTTATATTTATGTTTTAAAATTTTCTACATAGTAAAAACCACTTTCAATTGACAATAGAAAGTGGTTTCATTTTTGTAGATTATTGTATGAAGTAAGTGATTTCACATTCTTTATGAATGATTCACATTTGAGTGATTTTCATATATATTGTGTCTTGCAATTATTTCTATACATTCAATAAATCTAAGAAAGATTTATTATTTTGTTTGGTTGTTCATAGCCTTCATCATTTGGTTAATTTTCTTTTGTGAAGGTTTTTGTCCCATTTGAGCCATCATTACTTTTAACATTTGTTCGTTAATTGGTGGATTTTTCTTTAAATAGTTCATTGTGTACTGACGAGCTATGAAAAATCCAATCGCAACACCAGCAATTAATGCTAGAACTCCGACTAGAACATAATAATACCACATACTTATTGCTTCCTCCTTAAAATCATCTAGAAACAATTTTACTAAAACTAACCAGTTAATACAAGAGCATTCTGCAATTTAATCGTTAAATATACTTTTGATAGGCAATCGGTTTAAGCCAGCCAAATCGCTGATCCTTTACATCAATCGCTATAAATGTTGAACGGAATTTTCTTAACAACTCAAAAAAGATTGTTTCAGCCTCAAGTGTTCCATCTGCATACAATATCAGTTCGTTAGGATATATTTTTAGCTGAGCCTTTGCACCATCAGTAAGTTCAAGAAGATATTCTCCAGTCTCTTCATATAGGTAGATCTGCTCTGGATTAATTTTGCGAATAAATGTGTGTAGCTCAAATAAAGGAATTGGTTCTGTAATATATTCTAATTGTTTTTCGATTATTTTCCTTAGTTCAAAGGTTGAATAATAATACTCATATACTAGTTGATATATTTTATGCTCTTTACCATAAAATTCTATAGACAGTGGTTCTCGAATTAAAAAAATTTTATACTCTCTCATATCTTGTCCACTCCCAACAACTATCTGTATGGAAGATTATATATAATTCCTTACAAAATATTTGTCACTTTAAAGGAGTGAAAACCAACTAGTTTTGTCGAAAAGTATTTAAAAAAGCATTATATAGAAAAAATTTTAGGAAAAAGGAAAAGATTTTAACTTTCTTTTCCTTTTATCCCTTTTTCAGTCTTTTATTGTAATACTTTTTTTGCTGCAGATACTACATGATCTACAGTAAATCCGAATTTTTCCATTAATAAGTTACCAGGAGCAGATGCACCGAAAGTATCGATTGAAATAACTTCTCCATCGAATCCAACATATTTATGCCATCCGAATGAAGAGCCCATTTCCACTGCTACACGTTTTGTAACTTCTTTTGGTAATACTGATTGTTTATATTCTTCAGATTGCTTTTCAAATAAGTCCATTGAAGGCATTGAAACAACTGAAGCAGAGATTCCTTCAGAAGCTAATTTTTCTTGAGCTCCAACTGCTAACTGCACTTCACTACCTGCTGCAATTAGTACAACATCAATTTTATCTTGTTTTGCAGGTGAAACAACATAAGCACCTTTTGAAACTTTATTATAAATATCAGTTGTAGTGCCTTCTAGAGTTGGTAAATCTTGACGAGATAGAACTAACATTGTTGGTGCATCTTTAGCTTCAACAGCTACTTTCCAAGCTGCAGAGCTTTCATTACCATCTGCAGGACGAATTACATTAATATTTGGCATTGATCTGAATGCAGCTAATTGCTCAACTGGCTCATGTGTAGGGCCGTCTTCGCCAACTGCGATGCTATCATGTGTAAATACATAAGTAACTGGTAAATTCATAAGAGCAGCTAAACGAATTGCAGGTTTCAAGTAATCAGAGAATACAAAGAACGTTGCTCCAAATGCATGCACGCCTCCGTGAAGAGCCATACCATTTAATGCAGCACCCATTGCAAATTCACGTACACCGAACCAAATATTACGTCCGTCGTAGCTTTCTCTCGTGAAGTCACCTTTACCATTCATATAAGTTTTGTTTGATCCAGCTAAATCTGCAGATCCTCCAAAGAAACTTGGTAAAACATTAGCAATTGCATTAATCGCTTCACCTGAAGATGAACGCGTAGCAATCTTTTTACCGACTTCATATTTTGGTAATGTTGATTCTAAATCTACAGTAATATTACCTTCAATCGCATTTTTTAATTGAGTTGCTAATTCAGGGTATTTTTCTTCGTATTTAGCAAAAGTAGCATTCCATTCTGCTTCTTTTTTTGCACCAGCTTCAACGATCACTTTATTATAGTGAGCATAAACTTCTTCTGGTACATAGAAAGCATCTTCATAACCCCAAGCATATGCTTGTTTTGTTAAAATTGTCTCTTCTTTACCTAGTGGCTCACCGTGTGATTTTGATTTTCCTGATTTGTTTGGAGATCCATAACCAATTGTTGTTTTTACTTCAATTAATGTTGGTTTCGATAATTCTTCTTGAGCTTTTTGAACAGCTGCAGAAATTTCATCTAGGTTATTACCATCTTCAACACGAATAACTTGCCAGCCGTACGCTTTAAAACGGTCTTCAACGCTTTCTGAGAAAGAACGATTTAATTCTCCATCTAATGAAATATCATTCGAATCATAAAGAACTACTAAACGTCCTAATTGTAAATGTCCTGCTAATGATGCTGCTTCTGCAGAAACACCTTCCATTAAATCGCCATCACCACAAATTGAATATGTAAAGTGATCAACTACATTTAAGTCTTCTTTGTTATATGTATCAGCTAAATGACGCTCTGCTAAAGCCATACCGACTGCCATAGCAATACCTTGTCCTAATGGACCTGTTGTTGCTTCAACGCCATGTGTGTGTCCGTATTCAGGATGTCCTGGAGTGTTGCTTCCCCATTGACGGAAGTTCTTAATATCTTCAATAGATACTTCATAACCTGATAAATGTAGCATGCTATACAGTAACATTGAACCGTGACCTGCTGATAATACAAATCGGTCTCTATTAAACCATTTTGCATTTTTAGGATTATGATTCATGAATTTTGCAAACAATGCATACGCCATTGGTGCAGCACCCATTGGCATTCCTGGGTGACCAGAATTTGATTTCTCGATTGCATCAATTGATAAAGTACGAATCGTATTAATTGCTAATTGTTCAATATTGGTAGTCATAAATTTCGCTCCTTTAGCTTATTCACAAATATTATCATATAATTTACCATGATTTATTACAATAACTAACACTTAGTTTTGACATTTTTAAGGAATTCTTTCCAAGAAATAGAAAAAAGCAGAAATTTCTTCTGCTTTCAATAGTTATCATTTACTTAAATATGAAATATTAATTTATTTTAATGTAAATTTCTTTTACGCATCGCTTTTTCATATTTTAACTTTGCAGGTGTTATGTCATTTCCTTTTTCATCGACAATTTTAATCGAAGTTAATTCATCGACCATACGAGATCGGAAATCTGCTAAATATTCTTTTCTCAATTGATCTTGTTCGATTTTCTCTTCAGGATTTAATCCTACTTCTTTTGACTTTTTTGATAATTCATTTATTCTATCTAAAGTTTTTTTAGTAACCATTTCAACCTCTCCTTTATTTAAATCTTATCTATTCATTGTTCTATATAGACAAAGTAGCTAAAATCATTTCAATGTATCTCATCTTACAATAAATTGCTTTAGCTTTCAATATTGGAGTTTTCTTTCATATGTTCATTATATCTTCTATTAACTGTTGCCTTTGAAACGTTATAACCAAAACCTCTTAGGGTAGCTGCTATTTCTTCAAAAGTAAGTTCATTTTGGCGTAATCTTACAATTTCTAATATTGGTAATTCTAACTTATCTCTTCCACCCGCATTTACACTGCCGATTAAGTTTTTTTGAGGCTTGTATCCGTTTTCAACCGCCTTTCTCATACCTCTTTTTATTTTCATATTATGAATTTTCCGCTGATATTCCTCTACAACACTTAAAATTTCTAAAACCATTTCATCACTTTCACTTAATTGAAATTGTCCATTATGAGAGGATGTAAATAATCTTATATTTTCTTTCTTTAAATAGTGTAATAACGCAATTCGAGCATGCCCTCGACCTAGTCTAGTTTCATCTTGTATAAGTAGAGCATCTACCTGATTTTCCTTTATAACTTGGAATAACTGATATAAACCATCTCGTTCTACTTCATATCCACTTGCTTGTTCACTAATTGAATCTAGAATACACATTCCCATCCTGTTTGCTAATTCGGTTAGTTCACTTATTTGTCTATGTAACGATGTCTCTTGCGAATCCTTGGCAGTACTTACTCTTGCATAAATTATTGCATTCATTAACTGTTCCCTCCATACGAACATGAAAACTACTTTAATAAAAAATAGAACTAACGTTTGTATATCATATCCTATCATGATATAATGAAAAAAATAAAGAGGAACGTATTATCTACTTTATATAGCAAGGGGGAAATATAGGATGAACAAATTATCTAAAAGGCAAGCAGAGATACTAGCTTATATTAAAGATGAAGTAAAAATTAAAGGTTATCCACCATCAGTTCGGGAGATTGCTGAGGCTGTTGGATTAGCTTCAAGTTCTACAGTACATGGACACTTAGAAAGACTAGAACAAAAAGGATTTATTCGCAGAGACCCTACAAAACCGCGTGCGATTGAGATTCTAGGCGATGCAACTACTGTTGTCAATGAATCACAAGCTCCATACAGTGAAGTGTATAACGATATTATTAACATCCCTGTGATTGGTAAGGTTACTGCAGGTATTCCAATTACTGCTGTAGAAAACGTAGAAGAATACTTTCCATTACCTACATCTGTCGCTCCATCTAACGAACAAGTGTTTATGTTACGTGTAGAAGGAGATAGTATGATTAATGCAGGTATTTTGAATGATGATCTAGTAATAGTTAAAAAACAATTTACTGCTGAAAACGGAGAAATTGTTGTAGCAATGACAGAAGATAGTGAAGCAACTGTTAAACGTTTTTATAAAGAAACTGACCATTTCAGACTTCAACCTGAAAATGACGCACTATATCCAATCCTATTAAAACAAGTATCAATTTTAGGAAAAGTAATTGGTGTTTACCGTACATATCATTAATGAAAACTTTTAAAAGCAATGACATTTTTATGTGATTGCTTTTTATTTTTATAAGAATTGTTTTAAATTGTAGAAGCAACATCACACAACCAAATCAATAAGGGAGTTTTTTTAGTGAGTAAATTTGAATGGAGAAAAAGTTTAAAAGAAATTTATCTACCTAAAAGTGAGCCATCTAAAATTAATTTACCTTCATTTAACTACATAACGATTGCAGGACAAGGTAATCCAAATAATGAATTATTTAAAGTTAATGTAGAAGCACTTTATTCATTAGCATATGCAATTAAAATGTTGCCTAAAAAGGGAATTGTTCCAGAAGGATACTTTGATTATACTGTTTTCCCGCTCGAAGGAGTTTGGGACTTAGATGAAGAAGGTAGAAAGCTTGACTATTTAAATAAAGATCGTCTTCTATATAAATTAATGATCAGACAACCTGACTTTGTAACAGACGATTTAACTTATATTGTCTTAGATCAACTAAAACAAAAAAAGAAAAATCCACTACTAGAAAACATTAAATTTGAATCGCTTACAGAAGGTTCATGTGTTCAAATGATGCATATCGGAAGCTACGACGATGAACCACGAACTTTTAAACAAATGGAAGAGTTTTGCATGGAGAATGGTTTACAAAGAGTTCAAAAAACACATAAAGAAATCTATATTTCTGATGCAAGAAAAACTCAACCTGAAAAATTAAAAACTGTATTAAGGTTTCAAGTAGAAGAACTTTAGTCTAGAAATAATAATAGACTTGCAAAAACAAACTCTTCAAAATGGTTGAAATATAAAAAATCTATAGTGATCAATTACATTATGCACATGTAATTGATTTTAAAGATATCGTGTTTTGAAGATTAGATTTATTAATAATTTTACATGATAATATGTTTTAGCAACTATATTCCATCAATCTCTAGTAATTGGTCGTTTCATCTTTCATTCACAACAGAATAAAGAGCCTGGATATTCCATGCTCTTCATTTTAAGGTTCAATATTTTTTATTAAATCAATCATTCACTATAACTTTCAAAAGTCTTTTCTAAATCATCTCTAAAAGCGATTGCTAAATAATTATCGATAATATTTCTAGTAATTGGAGATTGAAATACTTGACTCTTATATGCCCCACTATCATACTCAATTATATCAATCTTACTTTCTACCTGTTCATTTTGCAATTCATCGAAGTATTTAATAGTAACTACTACTTCAGTATCTTCAATAACGATTTGTAACTCTCTTTGATTTAACAAAACTTCAATCACATTGTTTTTATCGATCATTATATCAAATTCACCATTTGAAACCTCGATTTCCTTTTTCAAAGACTCCTTTAAATCAACAAAATATGATTCAAACTTCTCGCACATCTTATTATAGGCCATATTTTCTGTAACAGTTTCTTTATAAATTGCTTTTGTTCTTAGTATAAACTCCCTTTTAAAATCCATATTTCCACTCCTTGTACTGATATAATTGGAGCATTTATATATTATTTCTATTCATATAACATAGGTAAATAGAATAACAGGAAGAAGGTATTTAAAAATTTTTAAACAAATTAGACTAAAGTAATTAATAAAACACATATTTAGGTAATTTGATTTACACTTCCATTAATCGAACTAGTAAATATGTCACACTTTTCTAAATTAATTATTAAAAGATTAAAACTATTATTCATATCCTATTTGAGTAATAGGGTTTTTATGAGCTTTTACATAGTTTAATTGGAAAAAACTAGTGTATCACTTCCACAAAGACAATTTCGGGATCCCCTTCATCTAAGTTTTCAATAGTTCCACTTTCTATATAACCTAAAGAATAAAGCACATTTTGCATTAAACTATTTGATTGATTAGTTGAAGAAAAAACTTTTCTTTCGCCGATTCTTTCTATATATTTCATAAGATTCCGAGCAATACCTAACCTTCTCATTCTTGGTGAAACAATGATCAAATCAATAAATAGATGACCGAAGAAAAACCTATGAAAAATTAAAAATCCACCTATACTTTTATTTATCTCACAAACTATACATCTATTTTCTTCAATTGAATTATGTATTTCATTTTCCCTTTTTCGACTTCCAATTACTTGTGAATCTATAAATACAATTGATTCGTAATCATCTAATACAGCTTTTCTAATTTCCACAAAATCTCATCCTTCCATAAGATTACTATTCACTTAAATCATTGCTTTTACCTTTAAATAAGTAACTAAAAAATATGACCTGTATTATATGAATACAAGGTCAATTTATAAACTACTAATCACTTTATATATTCGATGGATTGAAAAGTTTGCTCCATGTTTTTACTCCAACAATTCCATCTACTACTAAACCGTTTTTACTTTGAAACTCTTTAACGGCTTTTTCAGTTAGGATTCCAAATATCCCATCCACTTTCACTCCTATTTTTTCTTGTACCTTTTTAACTCGTACCCCTCTCGACCCTTTTTTTAAGATACCCTTATACGGATTCGATTCTATTTGCATAATCTTTTTATATAAACCATTTTTTATATTTGCATTATTTACGGAAATGAGCAAATCTGCATAATTTGGGTCCGCTGCCCAGCCTGCATCAGCAATTGCTTTAAACTGTTCATCCGCAGTTTTGAATGTTTTGACTTTACTATATCGCGGATTACTTAATATAAAATCGACATAACCCTGAACTGGATCATCATATTTTATATAATATCCACCTTCACTCTTAGGTCTAGCAGTTCCTCTCATACTAATTGGTAAACCGGAATACCAGGTTTGGCCTGCAATATTATTATTCTTCTTAAAATTATTAGAAGTAAAATGTGCTGTTTCTACTTGCCATTGAGTATAAATTACCTCAGTTAACCAACCAATTCTCTTTGAAACTTCTTGAGCAAGTTGAAAATATTTAACAGTATTAGACACTATCGATTGATCCTCTCCTTAGAAAGCTTGTACTATAGTGTATTCAATAAATTCGATCTTGATATAAACATTGGTAGATTATAAGAAATTTATTATTAGTAAAAATTTAAATAGTATGGTATTCATTTTCGTATGTTTCGAGTATACAAACCCTCGCAAGAGTTTCCATTCCATATAAATTTAACATCTATTTTAATCCCTACATACAATGTGTAAAACGGAGCTGATGAATTTGACTAATTGGATTGATATTTCTACTTCAAACCGGCAACTTAAACTTTTCGATGGTAATAAACTAATTAAAACTTATCCAATCGGTGTAGGAAAGATGCTAACTCCAACCCCAACTGGAACATATACAATTATAAATAAAGATCCAAATCCTGGTGGACCTTTTGGAGTGCTATGGATGGGATTATCAGCCCCACATTACGGTATTCATGGAACTAATAATCCCGCTTCAATTGGTCACTTTGTTTCACATGGCTGTGTACGAATGTACAATGAAGATGTTCTTGAATTGTCTTCAATGGTTTCAATCGGTACAGGAGTACTAATTCGTAAATAATTTAGTGAGTTTAGTAGAAGTAATACTTGTTGATTAATCAATTAAACTGATAAATATTCTTAATATGAAAAACTCTAAATTTCATTTAAACTTTCAGAAAATGTCTGTAAACTAAAAAAACACTACAAATCACAAGAATACTGATTTTCTTGCAGATTTATAGTGTTTTAAATTATGTTACGAGACCTCCATATTTAGTTATAAGGATTAAAAACAATCTTCTTATTTCCATCATAAATTACCGCTGTCTTTGATGAAATAGTCTCATTACGGTACTTGAAATTTTCATCCGAAAAATTAACAATAACTTTGAGATTTTTTCCGAATGTTGTTGATTGAACTAAGCGATTATTAGAGAGGATTTTAAAATCTGTCATTTCTTTTTGAACAGCTTTTTCATGAAACGGCGACCATATTTTTAAATAGTTCGTTAACTTCTCTTTATTTTTAGTCCATTCCATCGAGTCAAGATGATAAAGAGGTGGAACATTATAAAGCAATTCGTAAAGCATGCGATTTTCTACTTCATCTGTTATTTTTAAACTACCAAATTCCCAATGGTGAGTTGTTATAACTGAATTGTTATAAACTAATTTGTACATCGGCAATGTATAAACTGGATTTAAATAAACATCCTTATAAATTTGTTTAATCGGTACTTGCTTACTATATCTATCTGGTATACTGTTTGTAGAAGACCAATACCCTCCAACATAATATTTACTTTGTTTATTCGTTCTCATATCTGGATCACTCCACTGAATAACAGGTGTTTCAATCCCATGGGCAAATGCAATCGTTTTACTTGCAAAGTCGTTTCCACCTTCAGATCCAACCACCATGTGCTTTTTCGTTGCAATATAATTCATTCGATTTAATCGTGCAGCTAAATCTTGTTTTTGTGTTGTTGGATGAGCAGTCGTGTAATCATCATAAATTTCACCTGTCGCATCACAGTCAATAAACCAAGTATTGAAGTCGATATCGTTTTGTAATATCCCGTCAACTCGTTGTTTAACACTTGGTAATGATAATGTTGGATTTAGCTTTCTACCTCTTCCTAAAAATCCTTTAATTTTTTCGCCCATTCTATTTGTAATCGTAGCATTTTCATATAGATTTTTATCTTGAAATGACGCAGTGTTCCAATCAATCGATGCATCCTTTTGAATTGAATGATAGGAATCATAAGGTCCAATTAAATAACCTAGTTCATTTGCTTGTTTTACCATTTTTGGATTCATTAAACCATTCGCCCAATTAGGAAGTCCAATCCAAGCTTTCTTAATACCTGCGTGATATAAATCATTTACTAAATCGATCGAATCTTTTTTTGCCCACTGATTAATCGGATCGATTGAATCCCCTAAAGAAATTTTTAAAAGATGCTTATTTAAAGAATAAAGTTCTTGTTCACTTAAGTTCTTAATACCCCTTTTAACTAATTTATTTGATTCATCATCTAACTTTGGAAAAATTGATTCTTTATATAATTGGGTTAATTTTAAGACACTATTTAAAGCATTAATGATATTGTTTTTTTGATAATTATCAAGATAAGATTGTTTTTTGGCATCATTTAATACATTACTATATTCATTAAATTCTTCTGGAGCATAATCCTTTATTAATGCCTTAGTCCAGTCGAAGAAAGGACCATTTAATTTCTTTTGAAGTAAATTCCATTTTATGTTTTCACTAGTAATTGCTTCACTATTCCATAAATAAATATGTGGTGCACCAAATAGCTTTTTAATATTTTGGTTCTCTTTACTTTTTTCGTTTAGAGTTTTAAATTCACCTTTTTCAACTATATAATCCTTGTAAACTTCTGCTATATAAACAATATTTTGATCTGTTACATAAATACGAAAACCATACGTTTTATCCGGATTAATCGAAGGGAATTCATGTTCAAATGCAAAATTAATTGAAGGTGCCGACTTAAACATTACTTTATTATTGAACATATTTTTAGCAATGTAAGTAATCGAATACTTGCTCTTATTTAGAGTGAAAAATCTCATTGAAAAACTTTCAGCGAATGAAAGCTCCTCATTAGATAAAAACTTTTTCCAATTCTCATCATTACTTGGAATCAACTTCCCTTCTCCAAAAGGCATAATATAGCTTTTAGCACTGACCTTTGGCCACTCAAAACTCTTTGCACCATTTGACTTAAGTGTTACATCTAAGTAATTCTCCTTCTTTTTAATCGCAACATCAATCTGTTGATCTGGATAACTCCATGAAACTGACTGCTTGGATTTAACTAGTTTTGTAACTTCCTCTTTCTTCATTGGACTTGACGCACTTTCCTTTACTCCATCCTTCTCTACGAAAAGTTCAAACGTTTCTGGATTAACATCAAAAGTAAAATCATTTGGCTTATACGTTGAAACAATTTTAGACTTTTTATTTTCTTTTTGACAACCTGAAAAAGTGCTCATTATTAAAATACTTGTACAAAATAAAATAACTATTTTTTTCATTTCATTCCCTCCTTAGTTGTAAGCATAATGGTGCTTTGTGACACGAATGTTACAACCACGGACAAAATTAAAAACCCTTACGTTATTGTAAGGGCTTTGGAAAATGAATGATAAATTGTATTTTCCCATCAATTAATCTAACTTCATGTTGAAACCTATGACGATTTAAGATCGACTGTACAATTGCTAATCCTAAACCTGTTCCAGAAAAATGTTTATTCCGAGAAGGCTCCATTACGTAAAATGGTTCCCAGATTTTTTCGACTTGAGTGGAATGATTTAGATTTGTCTCATTTTCTATTATGAATATAAATTCCTCATTATTTTCTTGATACTCAATATAAACTTCCGGACTTTTTGTGTATTTAATCGCATTACTAATTAGATTAGTAACGACTTTCTCAATCTGATCACGATCGGCTTCAATGAATAGCTTTCGTATTCCATTTTGGTTAATTTTTATTTCAATCCTATTTTGCATCAATTCTATTTCATAGCTTTCTAAGCACTGATTTATCAATAGGATTAAATCGATTCGTTCAAGTTGCAAAACTTCTCTTTCAATTCTTGATAACTCTAATAACTTATCAATTAATCGGTTGATTTGATCTGTTTGTTTAATAATTGTATCTACATACGTACCATCGTCAATTCCGTCTTTAATTCCTGCAGAATAAGCTTTTATTAAAGCTAACGGCGTTTTGAGTTCATGAGAAATATCTGATATGAACGTTTTCAAGTTTGCATTTCGTTGATTTAAATCTTCATGTGCAAGTCTCAACTTGTCACTCATTTCATTAATACTTCTTGCTAGTTCTTCGATTTCATCATTCGTCGAAATAGTAGCTTTTTTAAATTCCAACTGAGCAATTTCTTTGGAAATATCTTTTAATTCTTTTAAAGGATCAGTTATTTTTTTTGACCAAATCCAGACCATTAAAATCAGCAGTATTATTAATGAAATCATTATATAAATGGTAAATTTATTTACGATTTGAACAGCATCACTTAAATAAACAATTGAAACACCAACTACGATAAATAAATTATCTTTTTGAATAAAGTCGACTAGAAAACTCGATTTTAATTTACCTTGATCATAAATTTTACTAATTCTTTTACCACTTTTAACTTGATTTAAAGTTTCATCCGTGACCCAAAACTTATTTAGTGTTACTCTTTTTTGATTTAGTTTGTCTCTTACTAATCCATTAAATTGATCCAAATCAGATTGTATTGGTTCATAAACGATCGTAACATTATTTTTTTGTTCAAATTTGCTAATTGCTTGTTTAAATTTAGCCGTCGACACTTGATCTATTTCATTAGTCAAATTATGCAACCTAGTTTTCATTTGATATAAGTAATACTTTGGTAATAAGTAGGAATTGATAATTAGATAAAAAATAAAAACAAAGAGAATACAGATTGTAATCGTAATCGATATTTTTCTTCCTAATCGATTCATATTTCTTTTATTAGACTATATCCTAAACCTCGATGTGTTTGAATAAGATCTTCTCCTATTTTTTCTCTTAATCTCCTTATATGAGTGTCAACAGTTCGATCATCACCATCATAATCGATCCCCCATACATTCACTAATAAATCCTCGCGTGATAATATGTTGCCACGATTTCGAACTAAGCAGCTTAATAAATCTATTTCTTTCTTAGTTAAATTTAAATTTTCATCGTTTTTAAAAACGATTTTCCCTTTAAAATCTACCTTTAAATTGCCTATTACGATGTGATTTTCTTCTTTCAATAACTTTTTTGCTCTAGTAATTAAGATCCCAGGATGGAACGGTTTCCTTACATAATCATCAGCACCTATTTTTAATGCTTGTAATTCGTCCTCGTCTTCACTCTTTGCTGTCAGCATTAACACTTTTGTATCACTATTTCGTTTAATTTCTTTACATACAGTTAACCCACTACTAAGAGGCATCATCCAATCAAGAATAGCTAGATCAATTTTCTCTTTATAAAATAACTCAATAGCTTGTTCACCGTCTTCTGCTAGAAAAACATTATATCCTTCCTTCTTAAAATAGGCTTGCAAAATTTTTAACATATCTTTTTCATCATCAGCAATTAATATATTGATTTTAATTCCCCCATACTTTTATATTTTTTGTCACGTTCGTGTAACAAAAAGAGCCTAAACTTCTTTCGAGGAGTGAAAACATGAGAACTATTGAAATATTAGTCAGCGCACTATTCATTTTATTTGCGATTTATGTAGTATCTATAAATTAACAAAAGGTAGGTTAACTAACATGAAATATATCCTATTTAGAAAACTAATTAGAAGATTAATAGTTTTTATCCTAATATTATTAATTTTCCCAATCATGATATACAGTTATTCAAAAAGTATTGAACCTAAAATGTTAGATTTAAATCAAATTAGTATTACGTCTAAATCCGTTTCAAAATCAATGGAGGGACTGAAAATTGTCCAATTCAGTGATAGCCATTTAGGAGATCATTTTTCATTAAAGCAATTAAAAAATGTAGTGAATCAAATTAATAAACAAAAACCGGACATAATTGTGTTTACAGGTGATTTAATTGATAATAGTTCAATCTACAATAAGATCGATCAAATTCCATCCATCCTTCAACAATTAAAAGCTAAATATGGGAAATATGCAATATTTGGTAATCACGACGTTGGCGGGGCAGGAAAGAAAATATCTTCAGCAGTATTCGTTAATTCTGGCTTTACAGTTTTAGAAAATAACCATGTGAAGATCAAACTAAAGAATAGTGAAATGAATATTATCGGTTTAGATGACTATCTTTTAGGAAGACCAAATCCAACCGAAGCATTTAAAGATGTAGATAAAAATGCATTCAATCTATTACTCGTTCATGAACCTGATGTAGCAGACCGACTGAAAGAATATCCAATCGACTTACAGCTCTCTGGTCATAGCCACGGAGGTCAAGTAAAACTACCTTTTCATGAGGCAATCTATACCCCTCCGCTTGCAAACATTTATACTGAAGGACTATATGAATTAAAGGATCACGTAAAACCGATGTCATTATATGTAAATCGTGGTATTGGTACTACGAGAATTCCATTTAGATTTTTTAGTGTTCCCGAACTAACTGTTTTTACATTAACGAATAAATGATGATACCCGCAAGGTTAATTAGATCCTTGCGGGTTTTATTTATCGATTTATGTTATTTGTTAAATTTGAGCCGATTTTGCCAATAACTACTCAATTATTAGTAAGATTTAAGCCCATGTGTTCTTTCATTAAGCCAAGTTCACATAGATTTTGTCTTAACTTATATTCCAAGTTAAGACATTGGACTAAAATCCGTCCAAATTGTCACTGACAATAGTTCATGTGTAATGTCTTCACTAAACCAAGTTTCATTCCATTCATCTTGGCTTCTTTCAAACTTTGTCCTTTCTTCATATTCTTCAATACTTCTATATTTAATAAATAAATTAATGTAATAAAATTGTTCATCTTCTCTTTGCAAAAAATTCATTCCAATATTTGATGGCTCTGAATGAAATTTTAAAGATGCAGATTTTTTTAATCTTGATTTAAAATCCTCTAAGTATTTTTTTTCAAACTTATACTCAAATAAAACGGTTATCATTTCTTCAACCCATTTCTAAATATTGTTTTATAACTAAACAGTATTATAAGTATTAAAAATTTAATTTATACTTTTCAAGATCATAAATAAAGGAAGTTTTTTGAGCAGAAAATAAAGAAAAATGGAGTAGGCTTGGTGTATATGGAAGAAGTAAAATCACAGAACCCAGTTGATAATTTAACATCTCTAATTTGGAAATTATCGATTGGTTCAACATTAGCGTGGGAAATTTCAAAATTTTTCGGTTCCGAACATCCTTATTTAGGTCCAGTTTCTCTAATTCTTACTATTCAAACGACAATGGACAAAACAGTGAGTTTATCCTTTAAACGTGTTATTGGAACAATGATTGGAATTATAGTTACAGTATTAGTTGCTAGTCATTTAAAAGTTACTGGATTGAATTTAGGGCTATTAATTTTAATTGGTACGTATGTTGCTAAATTCTTAAAATTAGACAATAAAGTACTTCACCAGATTGCTCTAACAATACTATTTGTGTTTGCATTTGAACACAAATCTGATCATTATGCAATGGATCGAATGAGAGATACGCTTGTTGGTGTGCTAGTTGCTAGTTTAATACAGTTCATTTGGTCATCACTAACCTCGAGAAAAAAGACAGTGAAATAGTGCAAACCGAGTTCATAAGGAGGATTTGCTAGATAAATCTCTAAGCCAATCCTCTTTATTTATAAGGTTTATTCTCTCTATTCTTTTATGTTTTCGAAAAACACAATCCTATTACCGAATGGATCTCCTACGCATACCTCGCGAGTATTCCAAGGTGTTGTTTCGATACCCGGACGTGCATATTTGTATTTCTTCGATAAAAGTTTCGAGTGATATACGTCTAAGTTTCCTACCTCAATTCTAATCGCAGCCCCAGGACTGCAATCTCCATGATGCTCAGAAAGATGTATTATACAATTGTTAAATGATATTTGCATATACAAAGGAAAATCATCTTCAAATCGATGCTCCCAATCTACTCCAAACTCTAAAAATGATAAATAAAATTCTTTTGCTTTTTCTTCGTCAAAAATACGGAGGATTGGTGTAGGACTTTTCATTGTTATTTCTGAAGTACTCATTAATTACATCACCTTTTCTTAAATTATTTAGTTTATTGAATCAATGATATCTTGAATAATTTTCATACTTTCAACATCTTTTGGTCGAAGTTTACGTCCAGTGCCTTTTTCATAAACCTTTTTTTCTTCAAGTAACTGAAGTGGATTTAATACAGCAATCGAGATCCCTTCTAAATGATACTTTTGTACTGATAGAGAATCCTTGTGCCATTCCCAGTCTGGAAAACCATTCGCAATGACCTTACCTTCTTTTGAAATTTTTACAAATATAAAGCTTACATCTAGATCGTTCTTTTGAAAATCTGTCTGTAGTAGACTAACTGGTTTTTTCGCAAAACCAGCATTCACCATTGACTTCTCAATGTTTTCGCGATGTTGAATTAAACTTACTAAATCAATATCTGAGTGTTCACGAGTAACTTTTCCAAGTAGAAAATCAATTGCCCACCCTCCACGTAACCATATTTTATAGTTGTGAGATAGACAGATTCTATTAATTTCGTTTAGTAACTTTAATTGACTATTAACTAAACTAAAGTTCATATTCAACACACCTTTTTTAATCATATTTATAGGTTTCTACTTTCGAGCTTACTTACCTTCTAGCATTAACCTGTTTTTTCACAAAAAATAAGCTGTATTAGACTAGACAGCTTTTAACACAAAGAATTTGATAACACTTTATTATTAATCGCGCTAAAAAATATTTTTTTCTAGAAATCTGCCAAATTAGAGGTTTATAAAATGACAGTATTTTTTCGAAGAAGCCAAATATATACAAACAAAAAGCTTCTTCAAAAATGAAGAAGCCATTTTTTATTGCCCAATATTTTCGCTTATTCCACTTGGTTTATTAAATAAAGCTATAGAATCGACAATTGATTTACTAGCGGGATTTAAACCAATAATATTTGTTTTTATATCATTTTCGTGGAATTTAATCACAATTTTATCAATTGCTGATACACCAATCATCCTAAATATGAGCCTTTGATAAGTCAACAGCTACTGTTTTCATTTCATCTTTAAAATTAAATGCTGCTACAAAATCAGTAACTGAAGCAAAGAATAGTTGACCTTCTATTTTATAAACTCGCTTATTTGCTTCAAGGTGAGTAGTTACTTTTACTTTTGAGATTTTTGCTGCAAAGAAAACTGCACTTAATATAATACCTATAATAACACCAATTACTAAATTATGAGTTGATACTACTGCCCCAACTGTTACAGCCATAACAGCTGCATCTGTTTTTGGCAGTTTTGTAAATGTTTTTAAAGATGACCAATCAAATGTACTAATCGATACCATCACAAGAGCCATAGCTCCAGTAGCTGCCGAAATCATCCCCGGACGACCTCCAACAAATGAAATGACAACAGCAATACAAAATGACAGTCATATAAAGAAAAAATTGATACGAGTCTTAAAGCTGGCTACGCTTTTATTGATATCGTCAATCATTTACTTTCTTATCAAAGTGATCTAATCAGTGAAAATACAAAAAAAGGATTATATGAGGCAAAACAAAAAGGAGTAACTTCAGGTAGACCTAAAAAGCCAGGTGAAAATGTAAAGCGTGCAATCGTCATGTATCAAAGCAAAAAATATACGCTTGAAGAAATAAAACAAGAAACAGGAATCAGTAAATCTACGTTATATCGTTATTTGGAGAATTAAAAATGACCTTGATTAAGGTCATTTTTTTCAATTCGTGCCATCTTTTCCTATATTATTTATTAACTTTTTCACTTTCTCATTTGGACTCCAACAGTTAAATTTATAATTCGTTTTAGTCTCAAAGCCCAATCGACTGCAATAATATTTCATTCCTTCTATCTTTTTCTCCGCTTTGAAATGCTGACATGTAGCACAGCAATGGAAATCTTTCATATATCCTCCTAATTCTAAATCAGAACTTTAATTTATTAATTTCGGTAATAATAATAGCTGTTCCTTTTAAGAGAAGAATTCCCATGACAAATTAAATTGAGTAGCCACTGGCTACTCAAGAAGTGATACATTAAATTCCGTAGTATTATTCAATCTATTAAAGTTCTACTGTATTTTGATCAGTAGATTTGTATACGACAAAAGTGTTTGCCAATTTATCGTGAAGCCCTTTTTTCTTACGTGTAAAAGCAATCATTAGATAGCCGATTCCGAATGTAATTGTAGATAATTCTTGTGCTAAAATTCGGCCTACAGAATCGATTGTCGATAAGTTTTCACCATCTGATTTTTGAATGACTAAACCCATCATAAATTTCCCAACCGTCCCACGTAAGGAAGTAATCGGTAGTACAAGTCGATAAATAAAAAACGAGACATAGTATGGCCATAAACTACTAGTAAATGTTAACCCAAGAATATTTTCTATAACGAGCTTTGCAATCCAAATCACTATACTAATTATTGCCCAGTCAATTAAAAACGCCCATAATCGAATCCAAAACCCAGCATGCTTTTGTTCCATAACCCTAGTTCATTCCCCTAAATTTATTTTTATAATTCTTAATATATAATTTTAATTGTTTTTCCATCTTTTTTACTGAGCACAAATTATCATTTCTACGGGCTTATTCTTCAAATTTACAATTTTACTTAATAAATATTTTATCAAATTGTACTCTTTTCAACATTTTACGGTTATTTTCCATTTAATCACAGAAAATAGTAGGGTGTAGTAATTAATGTAAAGGAGATTTACCGATGAAGATTTGGATTACTTCTATTCTCATGGCTTTAGTAGTTTTTTCTACAACTTGTTCTTCTGTATTTGCTGAAAAAAATCATAAAGTTGCTATTGTAATTGATGATTTTGGTAATAACATGAAAGGAACTGAACAGATGCTTTCTCTGCCGATCCCATTAACAGTCGCAGTGATGCCTTTCTTACCTTCAACCCAAAAAGATGCAACCGCTGCACATAAAAAAGGCTATGAAGTTATTGTTCATTTACCAATGGAACCTAAAAAAGGTAAAGCAAGTTGGTTAGGTCCAAATGCTATTTTAACTAACTTAAGTGATCAAGAAATTCGTAAACGAGTAGAATTGGCAATTGATAACGTTCCATTTGCTATAGGGATAAATAACCATATGGGTTCAAAAGCAACTTCCGATGAAAGAGTAATGCGCATTGTTTTGGCGGTTTGTAAAGAGCGAGGATTGTTTTTTTTCGATAGTAAAACAAACTATCGCAGCGTCGTTTCAAAAATTGCAGATGAGATTGGTGTTCCAGTCATTGAAAACAAGTTATTTTTTGATGATATATACACAATGAGCCATATTGAAAAACAATCTCGATTACTATTAGAAAAAGTAAAAAGTGAAACAACTATGATTGCTATTGGGCATGTAGGAGAACCAGGTGAAATGACCTCAAATGCGATTAAAGAATACATACCTAAAATTAAACAAGAAGCAACTTTTGTATTTTTATCTGAACTTGTTGAAAATGTACCGATTCCACTACATTAAAATTAAGTACAATTTCATTTAGTTTGCTTCACTGAACATAGACTGTCCCTATTAAAAAACTTCTATTAATTTAAAAATGAGGATGCCCCAAATTTAAACTTTTGGAACATCCTCTTTTACGATCTTATAGATATGGAACTTAGTTAAAGTAATTTTCAATCTCATTTTTATTGTTCACAATCAAGATTTTTTTATTGTAATTTCTATATAATTTTTTGAAAAATTTCGGTTTGCCTACTTCCTCAAAATATCGATTCCATTTAAACATTTTGAAAAATATTTTTAGAGTCGGCTTGTAATTTGATTTTTCCAATCTTAGCTTTTGTAATAAAAACCTTCTAATTATTCGATAAGTTCTAACTGAATATTTAGTATCTAAAAAAATGATTAACTCTGCATTTTCAAAACTATTAGCAACCCATTCTTCATTATGAACGCCTTCTACGATCCATGTATCTGTATTAATAAGTTGTTCTAGATACATTTCTCTTTCTTTTTCAGATCGCATTATATCTTTATGCCCATTTTGCCTTTTCCACACAACATTATCTAACTCATAATATGGAATATTTAGTCTAGTAGCCATTTTTCTTGCTAATGTAGTCTTACCACTTCCAACAGAACCAATGATATGAATTTTCTTTGGTAAATTATTTTCCATTTAGATCACCACTTATCTTAAAAACATTGAATCTATACTATTCTACTTAGTAGTTAAAATGACCTTGTTAAATTTTTATATATAGTACAGCAATCGCCAACCTGCATTCTAAGAACCCACTTTTTATTTCCACTCATTACTGTGATTTCGAATGAACTTAATATCATTCAGATAATGCTCTAAGTGACCATCATCAATCATCTTTTGAAAAGCAACATCACCTTCATTTGCTTTTCTTTTAATTGTTTTACATAAACCTTCTATCCTTAACAATACCATCTTTAAATAATCTACTTCCTCTTTTTCACCGTAAGACTCAAAAAACTGGCTTACCCTCTGTTTTATGCGATCAGCATTATGTAACTGGCTATTATAAACTTCTTCACCATTTTCTGATAAATAAAATCTACTTAGTGGAACACAAGTATAAAGAGTATAAGCTATGTCCCATAGTCTCGGGCCTGATCCGGCTACATCAAAATCTATTATTCCAACTGGTTTTTCTCTATTAAAGATAATATTGTATCTAGCGAAGTCATTATGACATATTACTTCCAAGTTCTTAGGAGTATTGTCAATCGGCTCCCAATCATCTGAAATTGGAAAATCACTTACAGCATCATGATATAGACGGAGCATTTTAGCTATTTCTTTTAAGGATTCATCAGACCACATATATTCCTTTAAAGGGTCATTTCCAGCTTCCCCTTCAATAAACGATAAGACCTCTCTTCCTTTTTCATCAATACCTAAAAACTTTGGTGCATAAATGTAACCCTTCTTCTCTAAATGTCTTAATAACTGATGTATTTTTGTACTTTCAGGCTTTAATTCGCGTCGTACAGTGTTACCTGAGCGATAAACGTTAGAAACATTTCCACCTGTTAGCTTTTCTTCATTTTCATAGTTTGACATCAAAAATTCCTCCTAAGGTTCACATTAAGAAAAATATCCAATGTTCCCTCTAAATATGGATTGTGAAAAATGAACTCTTTAATAACAGAATAAATGAAAGAAAAATAAGTGCTTTAAAAATATTTTTAAAATTTACTCTTTTATATTATTATGTAACTAAATAATGCAACAATTAGTCTGATATGAATTAATTTGATACTTTAAATATAAACTTTTAATGATCCAATCAATAGCTAAAAATCCTAATTTATCTTAATATTTATCAATCGTTGCACCAAGTACAGAAGCGCGGATAAATTTTAAACTTTTAAATCTTTTTAATTCCTCCGCTGTACCTGTAACCACGGCACCATTAAAACGAATTTCTCCATTTGTTTCTTTCGTATTTTCTTTTATTCCTAAAAGTGCTTCTTTCACAGAAGTTTTATGACTCCCTTTTTTGCTTAATTCGTTCAATGTGCTCAGGAAATAATTCACGCCATATTTTGCTGAAAGCGGTACTCCCCCAGAAAGTGTTATTCCAAAAGCACCACCACCGCCTTTAGTTTTTACGTCGTCACTATCTAATACGTTTTCCATATAGTCCATCTGCTTTTTGTAAGATGTATCAACCCATATCCAATTGACGTTTTTGTAACCTAACTGCTTATTTAATTCCTCTATCGTCATAGGTTTATTAAAGGAAAGTGCTACTTCAATTAACTTATTTTTATCTAACTCTGTAGCAATATCTAATTCATGAGGTAAATATTCATAAGATAGACCTGGATAATAGAAATCTATTTTTCTTTCATTATTAAATTCGTTATAACGTACATACCGATGAGCTTCTTCATTAAGTGTACTAACTTCTACAGATCCACTTCCTTGATCAAGCGTTTTGACTCTTCCAAATAAAGGGATTCTTTCCATCTTTTTATCCCATAGAATTGTACGATCTCCTATTGTCTTGTATATCCTTGTGTCGGTCGTGACACTGAAAAGTTCGTAATTATTTACTCCACCACTTATTGATAAATTTGCTCCATGAATTGTACTATATACAGTATCCAGATTCGCCTCTAAACGGGAGTTTAATATGTTTGTACGCTTATTTAATATGTACTTACCTCCATATAGTAATGCAGCTAATAAGATCATAGTTGTGAGAAGTGTAATAAAGATATATTTAATCGTTTGTTTCCTTTTTGATTTTTTAACGACTTTCTGTAATGAGGAACTTGTAATAAAATCTATTTCTTCCTCTTTATTTATTCCATCCTTATCGTTCATAATTTGCCTCCTTATAAATTTTTTCAAGTTTTTTACGAGCTCTAAATAAATTTGTCTTAATCGAATTCACACTTTTGTCTAATAACGTTGAGATTTCTTCATATGAAAGTCCTGATTGATACTTAAGAAGTAACAGTTCTTTAAAATATGGTTTTAATCGAGAAAGTGCTATCGAGAGTCCTTCGTTTCTCTCCTTTTCAAGAAAAATATTTTCTGGATTCTCAACTTCATCTGCTTCAAGAAAGATCTCATTGAAATTCAACTGAAATCGCTTTTGCATTCGACATTGGTCATAATAATCGTTTAATGCTACTCTTATCAACCAACTACGAATTTTTGAAGTCTTAATAGAATCATAATAAAGTAGATATTTATAAGCAGTTTCCTGAACAAGATCCTCAGCATCCGATTTAGATACTCCTAATTTAATTAAGTACTTAAATACGAAATTAAGTTCTGAATTGAGCTCGCTATTTTTATTTATGTCATCCATCATCGTCCCCCTTTCTGCTTACTAGACGAACACGAAACCAAAAAGTATACAAAATAAATGAAAAAATTTTCAAAAATAAAAGAGAGCTTCTGAAAGCTCTCAAAAAATTGACGGATACTACTATTGAAAAATTCATTCAGTATATTTGAATTGAAAATCCTATTACATTTCAAAATGTTTATAAAACTATTATTTAGTCTTATAACCACACACATTTGGCGCTTTTATTTTAAATGTGAACTTACAACATATCCTTTTTTTGAACCTATTTGCACGTAACTGTATGCTCGGCCACTTCCATATCCCTTACTTAATACTTTTACAGATGTGTTCGAGTAAAGTGTTTTTATTTTTTTTCCAGAGCTACTTGCAGAAGTACGTAAATATGTTTTAATCTTTGTTTTCATTGATTTATTTACAGTTATCGCTTTTGGTGCAAAGTTTACTTTTATCCCTTTTGAGATGTTTCCGGCACTATCCATACTTTTAAACGTAAAACCATAGACTTTTCCAACAATTGTTGAACCCTTATAAATAAAGCTATTCTTGCCTTTTGGTATCGTAACTTTTGAGCCATTTGGAAGGGTCACAATCGTCGCCTTGTAATCATATTCATTTGCAGGTGTAAACGAAATTGTAATTACACCGTTTGCATCTTTAAATTTAATATTTTTTGCTTCAACTGGTGGTCGACTTGAATCTTCCCATAAAATCGTTTTACCTTTTGAGACATTCCCATTCCAATCTACTGTTTGAAACTTTACAGTTGTAATTCCTGTAAAACTTGTTGGTTTGTACGTAAGCGTCGTCGGTTTATCATAGTCATACTTAATTTTTTTACCATTTGGAAACGTAATAATCGTCTCGACAAAATCTTCATCACGAGGATTGTCCCAACTAAAAATCAAGTCATTTCCTTTACGCCATGACATTGCATTATTTATTTCTCCTGGTGATTTCTTATCATAGGTGGTTTTAAATGTTACTTCCGCACCCTCTTCTAAGCTTTGTTCATTACCTTTCTGATCATAGCTAAAAAAATAAAAAGTATAAGAAGTATTTTCTTTTAAATCATAAAAGTGTATTTCTTTATCTCCCACTTCAACATCTGTAACCCATTCTCCATCTTTATCGTAGATTGATACACCTTTGTAGTCCCAATTAAATGGATCATCCCAAGTTATATGAGCTTCTTTATTTATCGTTTCCATCTGAATATTTCTGATTTTATCAGGTGCGTATTGATCACTCTTAGTATGTACGTCGATCAAGACTGCTTCACCATATTCCCTATTTGGTCCTAATCCGTAAACTGAATACTTATAATCCGTATTTTCGAAAGCTATTTTATCTGTAAACGAAGTAGCCCCAGCATTCACTCCAAATTGACTGATTTCTGTAGCTGATTCCCGAATTATCACATAACCGTTAAAAGCATCCGATGCAGCATTCCAAGTTAATGTAATATTTTGGCCAGTTTGAGACACTTGCAAATTACTAATCATACCTGGTTTAACATTCCCAGCTGCTTTAGCACTCTTTGCTGGAATAATTAATGCGAATAATATACAAATACATAAAATTCGTATTATTTTTTTCAAAGTAATCACTCCGCTCTATATTAAGTCGATTAATAATTTAATAGTTTTCACTACTGATTTTTAAAGTTCAGCCATGAAATTATCTTTTCTATATTAATATTCTAACATCTATTTAACTATTTTTTAATTAAAATCTAATATTCGTATTTCGAAATTATATCTATTACAATTTATTGTTAAAGAAAATCACAAAAAAAAGAGCTTCGGAAGCTCTTCTACTATTACAACCATATAGAATAAAAGTACCTAATGTATTTCAATAATACTTTACTAAAAAATCCTATGTAATAATTACAATACTAATAAATATTGCAATAAAATATGTGTAACTTTATTTCCGCCAAAAAGTAGTTAATCCTGCTTTTTCTTGAATATTGAATTCAATCATTTTCTCAAGTAACTCATAATTGACTGCATCTTTCCAAGGTATCCGAAACAAGCCTTTAGTAGCACTGTAACCAGCTTTTGCAATATCATTGGCAAAATGTAAAATGCCCGCTTCTTCTGGTGAAACACTCATATGTTGCTTGGACGTAGATAAACCGATAATAAATGTGCCGTGATCAGAAAACATAGGTGTATTCCACTTGATTTGCGATTCTAGATTTGGGAACTTACCTGCAATCCACTCCAAAACTTCAGTTGTTCGTTCTCGGTGATCTGGGTTATCAATACCTGCTAAATACTTTGCAAAAACTTCCATAGGTTCCCTCCTAAATAATATGTAGTTATTAATAGAATTTTTGATTTTTTAGCATTATTATGTAGTTCAAAACTCCTTAGAACGTCATGGTATCACTCATTGAATTGAAAGCGACTATACCTAAAATTAAGATTAAAATAAAAACTATTTGAATACATATTCCAACAATACTGCAAACTCTACCTGAGACAGCTAAACCTTTTCCCTTTTCGTTTGAATATTTAATTTCAGTTATACTTTTTTTAGAAATAAAAAGACCAATAATTCCAAGTATAAAGCCAATGATCGGAATTATTATCGATAAAACGCCTAATGTTAGTGAAGAAATAGATTTACTATTTGTTGTTCCCATGTCAAACTCCCCCTATTATTATCCCAAAACAAGAAACAAAATATTATTTTCTTCTAATTTTACCTTAAGATTTAAATTTTGTAATTTGGGGTAAATTCGTCAAATTTAGCGTTTTTTTACAAAACCTCGCCCATTCAATTGAATATTTTAAAATTAAAACGGCAGCATAGCATACATTTATTCCTAAAATCTAAATTTATACAAGCTCCAAAGGCAAATACGCATATTCTTCGTCTTTACTAATCTCACATTTTCTGACCTGAATGGGGTGTTTAAAAATAGGCCCGTCTATTACCGTCGTGTGAAATTCTCCACTTTCACCGCATGGGTCAATACCACGAGCTTCAAGTTCCCTTATAAATTCATGTGTTACTGTACGCCCTAAATCTTCTTCTCTCATTCCTAACTTTAAATTAACGGTTACAACAATCGTAACAAAGCCTAAATTTATAAACTCTTCGACAGCTTCACGATGATTCATTCCCCATAATGGCATCCCAAGCTTTAAGCCAACTTTCTTTGTGATTATGTCGTGCCAACAATCTTGAGTTGGCATATCCAAGTCCCCTGTAACTAATACTTCTGCCCCAAGATTTTTAGCATTTTCTAGTAGTTGAATAAATACTTTTTCGTAATCACTCCAGCTTGCTACTCCGTTATAAATCGGTAAACCAATTGACTTAGCTTGTTCATGTACAAGTTCAGGAGGCATTCCATGAGACCTAGAACGTTTTCCTTCTTCTTCAAGCATGACGATTAAACCGACTGCATCTCCAACTTTCATAGCTTTAAATAAAGCGAGAACACTATCCTTTCCACCACTAAACGATGTTATAAATTTGTGCCCAATAGCATTAGTTTTCCAATTTATTTTTTCAACCATATAATACTTTCCCTTCTTACTTACCTAATAAACCCTTTATGTAGCTTTTATGTATTGAACTTCAATAATCTATTATCATTCAGGTGGAATTTTATATGTTACATTTCCATCGCCATCTAAAAACTCCATCCGTGGAATATCGTTTTCATCCACTACCATTCTGATCCGAGGTTTCCCTTTTGAATCTGATAGCTGAACGGTTACTTCACCTTTTGAATTTTTCCCCATAAATGCACGCGATGTATTACCTTTCCAAATAGTCTCTAACTCTTTCTCTAGTTCCTCATCAGTTAGGTCAGAGTTTTGAATATCGCGTGTTCTTTCAATTAATTCTGGTAATGGCATATTTGGTCGATCATAAACGGAAAATCCATAATGTCTTTGTCCGTTCTCATCAATATAATGCATTTGTACGACTTGATCTTGTTTATACTGATCAAAAGTTAATGAAGCATAAGATTCATAGTTTCCTTCATCATCCTTTTTACTGCCAAATATAAGACCGCCGCACTCATCACCTTCCCCATTATAAAACATCAATCCTGCAATTGGATCCTCTTGTCTATGCCCAGGGAGAATGTCTTTCCCGTCCATAATTGCTGGCGGGATATGATCATTGTTAAAAAGACGTATTCTTACCGTGCCATTTTTATCGACAATCTTTATATTTTCAACATTTATATTCTTATATTCTTCCATTTAATTCTCCCCCTTTACTCTACTATATAGGAGTTTCTAGCTCATACTTAAAATTCCTTTTTTTTACAAAAATCAACATATCTAATAATTAAACGATTAAACCCGTCTATCCAACTCAATGATCTTATCTTTTTTAAAATCTTCCCATTCTTCTCTTAATAACCCCATACGAATAGAATCATAATAATGTCCGTCATAGTAACGACATTTTCTCAATCTCGCTTCCATAGTCATACCCAATTTTTCACCAACTTTGATCATTCGACAATTTCCTGACCAAGTAGTATAACCTACACGCACCAATGGTAAAGTATTGAATAATTGGTCTATCCAAAGTTTTAATGCTCTAGTACCATACCCACCGCTCCAGTATTGAGGGTCATATATCCCAATTCCCATTTCGAGCCAATTAGAAGGTTTATGTTCCCAGTAATAACTAACAATTCCTATTATTTTTCCTTCCACCTCTATAATCCACATCGAATCTTGATTTACAATCCGATCCTTTGTAGTTAAATATTCTTCAAAAGTCATAGATTTATGCTCATAATATGGTGCATCCCACTTTTTCCATTCCGGAGCGTTTTCTTTGAAAGTTAAAGTCCAAAGTGTATATAAGTCTTCTTCATTTATTGGTCTTATTCGTAATTCTTGATCGATATGCAAATTTATAATCTCCCTTTTAATAGAATTTATATTATTTAAATTCCGTAAATTAAGATTGATTCCTTTATCTAATACAGTTCATCTTTTATTTCAAATTAAGTAATAATCCCTCGACTAATTTACTTTAAAATCGCATTTAATTCAAAATAACAAAGCCTAATAATTAATAAATTTAATATGATAACTTTAGATATTTTTCATTGTATCTACT
>NZ_JBHJTJ010000044.1:0-31668 GCF_042267765.1 Gottfriedia sp. NPDC056225
GCTATTAGCAATGATTTAAATATAAAAATTAAAAGTTTAATAAGTGAGAACATTGTTGAATTATTGTAATTTGGTTTACCTTTAGAAAGGATAATGAAATATGATTTTTTTAAGTTTAGTTCTATCACATTTACTAGCTGATTTTTACTTTCAAACGGATAAAATGGTTCGGAATAAGAATAAATATTTAAACCTTCATGTAATGCATCACTTTATATTAACGCTAATCACACTCGGTTTAATATGGTCATTACAATATAAGTTTTCGAATTTCGCAATGCTATTTTTACTTCCAGTTATTTCAATAGTAGTACTGCATTATTTAATAGACTACATAAAGATTAAACTCTTAGATTTAGGAAAGAGTCGGAAATATTTTGAACATTTTAATAGTGATTTGTATTTTTTTATTATCGATCAAATATTGCACTTTTTAACAATTATCGTTATTTGTAAACTATATTTTGATATGAAATTTAGTTTCTTTATTAATAGAGTAATAGAGATATTTACAAATAATGGGTATCAATTAAATCAAATTAATACGTTAATAACGCTTGTCATTATTTTGATTTTAACGACAAGTGTTAGTGGTCATATTATAAAATTTCTTTTAGGAAGTATGCCAAATCAATTATCGACTTTTGAGGGGAAGTATTTATTTAAAAATGAGAGGAAAGAAGATGTCGCACAAGAAAGTCCGATTTTCTCAAAAAGCTTAGTTGAAGAATATAACTATATGATTATTAAAAACCATGATTTAACAAGAGGAAAGGTCATTGGTTATATTGAAAGGATTTTAGTAGTTTTATTAACTTATAATGATGCATTCCCAGCGATTGCATTTATCGTAACAGCGAAATCTATTGCAAGATTTAAGCAAATGGATGATCGAGATTGGGCAGAATATTTTTTACTTGGGACGTTAACATCAATGCTATTTGGAATCACTTTTGGATTTATTTTAAAAGGTGTGCTTAAATAAACAAAAAGTAGGCCGTAATAATACCCCATTAATGTAGTGTTACTTACATTGATGGGGTATTTATATTTTTAAGTTAAATCAAGAAAATCGCAACAACCGTAGTAACAACCAACCCAATCAAAACAGGCAACAAATTCCGTCTAGCCAACTCAAACGGACTAACATTACAAATGGCCGCCGCAGGAATCAAAGCCCAAGGAATCAATGTACTAGCGCCCACAAAAGACATTTTATTTAGCTGAAACTATTATTATTTCACGAGGTATTCCCGTACCTCTTTTATATTCATCTTTTGTATCGATTACTAATTGAGTAAATAATGTCATAATCATTTGTTTACGTTCATAATCATTTGCTAATTGCCATAATGAATGAATATTTTCTTTCAGAAAACTGATTTCCAAACTATTTTTATTGTTTTCTTGTGTATAGTTTTTTAAATCAGCTGTTACTTGCCTTTCTTGATCACGTAACTTTTCAGTTTTTATAATTAACTCATCGATGTCGATAATGTCTGCTTCATACATTGTTTTTTGCTTTTTTAATAATTTCTGAATGCTTTTAAGTTCTTGTTGAAGTTCATTTATTTTAGTTTTAGATATGTTTGATGCATTCGTATCACCTGTAACATCGTTAATAAGTATATCCAATTGGTTCAATACAGCATTGAGTAATGTTTCTTCTTTAATAATATGGCTGCTACATCGCTTACCAGCTTTCTTACCCGAACACCTATATGTTTTAACACCTTTGGTTCCTTTGTGTCCAGACATTGAATGTCCGCATCTACCACATTTTAAAATTGAAGAGAAATAGTAATTACTAGTCTCGCGTTTTCCCCCAACTACTCTTCGTTTATCCAATATATCTTGTAGTACCCAGAAATCATCGCGTGGAATTATTCTTAAATGGTTTCCCTCGTACAATGTTTGTTCTCTAGGAGGTTTTTTGTAGTCTTTGATGCTTTCGTTAAAGGTTAAATACCCTGCGTATATGGGGTTATTGGCAATATCTCTAATAGTATCTACATGCCAATCTCCACCTTTTTTAGTTTGATAACCTTTTTCTGTTAATTTTTTTGCGATAGTGTAGAATCCAAATACTTTTGACATTTCAAATATTTTCTTTACAAGTTCTGCTTCAACGCTATTAATAATTAATTCATCATTCTCGTAAGTGTATCCATATGGAGGAGCTCCACCTTTCCACTTACCCATTTTAGTTTTTTTCTCCATACCCAGACGAACACGTTCGGCTAAATTTTCTCTTTCCCATTGCGCTATGGCAGCAACGAGTGTAATGAACAATCTTCCCATTGCATTCGTAGTATCATAAACTTCAGTTGCACTTTTAAATTTACAATTATTATCATCTAATATCTTTAAAATTTTATATAGGTCAATGACTGATCTAGTAAGCCTGTCCAATCTATATACCAAAAGTATGTCAACTTTTCCTTGTTTAATAGAATCCATCATTTCCTCAAACTGTGGTCTGTTTAAATCTTTTGCTGAACATCCCTCATCTATATATCTTTCAGTAATTTCCCATTCTTGAGATATACAATAAGCTTCTAATTTTTCTATTTGAGCAGCTATGGAGTAACCATGTTTAGCTTGTTCATCTGTCGATACTCTGACATATATGCTACATTTCATTACAACCCTCCAAACTATTTTGACATTAAGATATCTAAAGGATTTAAACGAATAGTCATGTTACCACAACAAATTGAGTCTCCATATTTTTCAATGTAACGATCAAGAGCCTCTTGTAAAAATTCTTCAGTAACATCTAAAAACTCAGCAACTTCAAATCGATTAGTACAACCATTATTGTATGCATCTATTAAACTGGATAATGGAATAAGTACATCATAGGCCCATTGTCTAGCTATTTTTTCTTGTTTAATGTTATTTAAATTAGTTTGATTCAGTATATTGCCAACTGTTTTGAAATGATGTCCGATTTCTTCAGCTAAGATACAACCTTTTTCTGTATCGTTTAATCTTTTTTCAATTCGAATTTTTCCATTTTTATATAAACCTTTAAATCCAAATTGGAGAATCATTTCTTTGACTGGTATGTCAGAATATCTAGTTAGAAGTGTTTCGTAATGCAAAAAAATAGACCCCCTAAATTACTCCTCATCTTGAAAAATAAAATCTATGTATTTAATAATGTCTTTCATTTTTTCTTCAGTAATATTTTTCTCATCTAAATGTGCAGCAATTGTCTCAATTGCTTTACTGTGTTTATTAGCTGTTTTATCATTTGTATCTTCCAGACCCATAATATATTCAGGTGAAGCATCAAAAAAATCTGCGAAAACACGCACCACATCCATCTTTGGTTCCGCAAGATTGTTTTCATATCTGGAAATCATACTTTTACTTATAGTAGTATCATATTTTTCATTGATCTTTTTTGCTAACTGTTCAATACTAAGTTTTTTTGAAGTACGCAAACTTTTTAATATCTCTCCAAATGAATACATTTTATTGATTCCCTCCCACATATTATTTATATCTAATATAATACCGTCTGAATTCCTTTAATGCAACATAAACAAGAAAAAATGTTCCTTTTAAGGAAAATATTTTATTGACATCTAAATATTGTTAACCTATACTAAGTTTGTTCCTATATAGGAACGTGGTGAAACGAGGTGATATGATGGCAAATATTAATGGGAACACTTCTCGTAGACATCGACCATATATGAAAATCAAAGCATATTTGGTTGAAAACAACATATCCCAAAAGAAATTGGGAGAATTATTGGATAAAAGTCAGAGTGCTGTTAATCAAAAATTAAACGGCACTGGGGGAGATTTTTCATTGCAAGAGGCTAGACTAATGAGTGCACACTTAGGGATTCCAAGTGCTTATTTTTTTGATGTATTCGTTCCTTAAAAGGAACGAAAAATATTGAAAAAATAATATTTGTCCAATCGTCCTTAAGGAATATGCTTTATTGAGGTGAGATCAATGGCTATTAATGGATATGAATTAACAGATGAAAAAGTACTTAAATTAAAGCCAATTATCGAAAGCATCCTATCTCGTAAGTATGGAAAACAAATTACATTCAAGAATTTAACTGTTGGAAACATCACAGTTGAAGAAAGCCAAAAAGGAGAATGATTTATGACTACCTTATTAGTAATATATTTCATGATGGGTTTTGGGTTAGCAGGATTTTTAGCATTAATAGTAATAGCACCTAAGAGTGTAAAGGCATTGTTCAATAAGTATTTATGGGGTGGTGTAGATGAAGAAGTTAATTAAGGTGGATTCCAGTGATTTTAAAAATTATCTAAATCGCACAGAAGCAACATTTAAAGCTGAAAGCGGAATTATTCAAGATAAATTAAAACAGGGAATAGACGGTCTAGATTGGTTAGTTATGCAAATTCTAGTTGATGACGTAAAAAAAGAATCATTAGAGCAGTGGTTAAAGTTAGCGCCTAAGATTTCAAAAGGTACAAAGGACACAAACCTATTGATGATGAATGCTATTCGACTAAATTATGATTCATTTTATGAAATGCATGAGTTGAATTGGTGGATTGTCTTTGATGAAACATTGACTTATTTATCTCTACTAAGAGAAAGAAATTACTACGAATATCTAGATTTTATAAATGAAGTCTATGCAGAAAACGGAGGAATTTGAAATGAATAATTTACAAGTTATTAACCAAAATGGCTTACGAGTGTTAACAACAGCACAATTAGCAGAATCATATGGAACTGACAAACAACAAATTGTAAATAATTTCAATCGCAACAAGGACCGTTACATGGAAGCTAAACACTACTTTGCTCTTCAAGGAGTAGAAAAAAATCAATTTATCGACCTAAATCAAATTGAGTTAGGTTCAAAGAAAGCACAAACTCTTTATCTTTGGACAGAAAGAGGAGCATGGCTTCATGCTAAATCATTAAACACAGATGAAGCATGGAATGCTTACGAAATGTTAGTTGATGAATATTACAACATTAAACAAAATGTTATTGATACTTCTCAATTAAGTCCAGAACTACAAATGTTTAGTCAAATTTTTAACACGTTAGCAAATAGTCAGATTGAACAAAATCGATTATGTAAGGAAATTGAAGAAACTAAACAACAGGTACATAACATCAGTGAAATCGTTGCCTTAAATACAATCGACTGGAGAAAAGAAACAACAGAAATCATAAATAAAATTGCTCGTAAAACTGGTGAACATGGTCTATATCAACAAATTAGAAAAGAAAGTTACAAATTATTAGAAGAACGTGCAAATTGCAATCTTCAAATTCGTTTAGTAAATAAGCAAAAAAAAATGGCGCTTGAAGGTGTCGTTAAATCTAGGATCGATAAAGTTTCTAAATTAGATGTGATTAATGAAGATAAAAGATTACTAGAAATATATTTAGCTGTAGTAAAAGAAATGGCAATTAAATATAAGGTCCAAGTCAATACTGCTTCATGACATCTTCGTGAAAGTTGATGACAGAAAATTGTCATAACTTTGAAAGGGGAAATGACAGTGATTGAGAACGGAAGATTTTGTTCTAATCAATTTGGAGTAGATCCTCAGCAAGTAGAACGAAAGGAAGTTGATGAGTGTCTAGGTTGTAAAAGAGAAATTTATGAAGGCGATGAAGTGTTACAACATCCAGATGGATTGTTTCATGACGAAATCGATTGCTTTGTAGAATACATTCGAGATGTTAGTTATAGCACAAATGCATAAAAAATAGCTAACCAAAAGGTCAGCCATTTAATAAAGCGTAGGAACTTTAATTATATGGGTTGACACCTGTGTTATGCAATAGGAGAGGGACAATTGAAAATTACATTCGAGTATTTAAGTATTATTAATTTTAAAAATCATACATCATTGGATATTCACTTTAAAGATATTACAAACATTGAAGGTCGTAACGGAGCAGGTAAATCAACAATTGGTGATGCGCCGACTTGGCTATTATTCGGTACTGATATCAATGGAAGCAAATTAGATCCTAAACCTATTGGTGAAAATGATTCTGAAACTACGGTTTTACTTGTTCTAAATGTAGATGGAAAAGAGTTTCAACTAACTAAATCGCAAAAGAAAACAGCTAAATACTTTATTAATGAAGTACCTGAAAAGGCTACAAAGTTTAATGAACTTGTAAGTGAGTTATTTGATAAAGATTTATTCCTATCAATTTTCAATCCTACTTATTTTTCTAGCCAAAATTGGCAGGACCAAAGAAAACAGTTGCTGCAGTACGTTCCAGAACCATTAAACAAAGAAGTGTTTGCAGAGATTCATGAGATGTCAGTAAACACTTTAGAACCGGAATTAAAAAAACATAACATAGATGATTTAGAAAAAGTACATCGTGATCAATACAACAAATTGGACAAGTCTTCCGAACGCGCTGGTGAAAGAGTAGTTACATTACGTGAGCAATTAGAGAAGTATAAATTTGATAATTTAGATCGAGTTAATAAAAAAACATTGCAGCAATTAGAAGCTCAAAAAGGTGAAATTAATAAACTGCAATCTCAGAATCAACAAGTTAATAACAAGATATCCACAATTAGAGCTAAGATGTCTACTTTATATACGCAATTAAAAAGACAAAGAGAAAAAGTTATGGCCATTAAAAACGAAGAAATCAACTTGAATTGTAGCACTTGTGGTCAATCATTAAATGAAGAATCAATTGGAGAAGTTAAAAAGAATAAACAACTAGTATTTTCAAAAGAAGTTGAATATGGAAAAGAGCTATCAGCTGAATACTCCCAATTGAAGATTGAGTTAGAAGAACTTGAAAACACTAATCAAATTCCAATTGATCAGTACTTATTAGAGCAAATCAACAATGAAATTATCCAAATCAGAACGCAATTAAATCAAATGAACCAGGTGGAGCGATTAAAAGCTGAATTAATCGATGCTGAAACAAATAAAGAAGAAATTCGCACTAAACGAAATAGATCACTAGCCATCATCGATGCAATTAAAGAGTTTAGAACAAAACGTTCTGAATTAATGGTTAAGAAGATTGATTCATTATTTACGAACATCTCAGTCAAGTTGATTGAGCTATTAAAGAATGGTGAAGAAAGAGCAACCTTTGAAATCGAGATGGATGGAAGGCCATTCAGTAAGTTATCCTCTGCAGAACGTATTAAATGTGGCTTAGAACTAAGTGAGGTTCTTTCTAAACAATCTGAAGTGATTGTACCAACATTTATAGATAATGCCGAATCAATTCTTAAATTCTCAAAACCTACAGGTCAACTAATTTTAGCAAGAGTAGTAGATACAGATTTTAATATTAAAACTATTTCTTTAGAGGAGGAAGTTGTAAATGTCTAATCAATTAGCAGTTTCAAACACACAAGCAGTAGTGGGTAATTTTACACAAAATGAGTTGGATACATTAAAGCACACAATCGCGGTTGGTACTTCAAATGAGCAATTCGCTTTATTTGTTCAAACATGTGTTAATTCAGGGCTTAATCCTTTCCTAAATCAGATTTACTGCATTGTTTATGGCGGGAAAATGAGCATTCAAGTAGCGGTTGAAGGTGTACTTGCATTAGCTCGTAAACAACAAGGATTTAAAGGTATAGATGTTGAGTTAGTTCATGAGAATGATGATTTCAAATACAATCCAGCATCAAAAGAAATTACTCATTCAGTTGGATTCCCTAGAGGAAAAGTAATTGGTGGATATGCAGTAGCTAAAAAGGAAGGATTTACAGATGTTGTAACGATTATGGAAGTAAATGAAGTTGAGCATATGACTAAAGGCAATAACAAAAACATGTGGGCTAACTACTTCAATGACATGTTTAAAAAGCACATTATGAAACGTGCTGCAAAACTTCAATACGGTATCGAGATTGCTGAAGATGAACAAATCGGTACAAGTTCAGTTGATGAAGCCACATCTGGGTATAGAAAAGAAATCGCGCCTAATCAAATTGAAATTGCTGAAGGTGGAGTAATTGACTATGAAGATGAAATGAAGAAACGTTGGAGCGAAATTAAAAGTAAACAAACTAAGTATGGTCTAAGTGAAGATGGCCTGAAAAATATGATTAAGATTAATTTCAACCAAGTAGCAAAAGAACTTACTCTGCAACAACTTGTTGGCCTGTCTAAGTTAATTGATTTAGAGAGTAATAAAAAGAAACCTGTAGAACCAGTAGAAATTACATTTGATGATTTAGACGAGTTTTAATTGATAGCTAGGGGCTCTAATGAGTCCCTGGTAATTCATCAACAAGGAAAGGAGTAGACAACATGAGCCAAATCACATGGATTAAATTATCAACTTCAATGTTTGATGATAAGAAAATCAAATTAATTCGCAAATTACCAAATGGAAATACAGTTCTTTTAGTTTGGATCCAACTTCTAGTTGAAGCTGGTAAGTGTAATTTAACTGGCAGGATTATGTTAGATGAACAAGTACCTTTAACAGATGAAATGTTTGCAATCGTTTATGATTTAGAACTTCAGGAGGTTCGACATGCGTTTAGCACACTTGAACAATTTGGAATGATCGGGTTTGATGAATCACAAGTAATACGTATTAGCAACTGGGAAAAGCATCAAAACATCGAAGGCATGGAACAAACCAAACGATTACGACAAGCTCGAAACAAGCGATATCAAGAGAAAAAGAAACAGTTATCAATAGAATCTGACGATAAGACGTCTTATAAGACAGTCGATAAGACGCAAGAAGACATTCTAGACTTAGACTTAGAAATAGAAGTAAGTAAGTCAGTAGTAAGTATGAATGCATTTGATTTTTATGAACAAAATTTCGGAGTGCTTAGACCTTTCGTAATCGATGAAATAAATAATTGGGTGACTGATTTGAGTGAAGAGCTTGTAATTGAAGCAATGAAAAAATCACTTAGACAACATAAAAGTTGGGGCTATACCATGGGGATTTTAAAAGAATGGGATAAAGGCAACATAAGAACTCTTCATGATGTTGAAGTAAGAGACAAATTCTTTCAACAAAACAAAAAGAAAAACGGTATGAATCGTGTTGGAAAAATCGCAAGTAGTCCAATTGTTGAAAATAAAGAGGATGAGGAGTTAGGTTGGTAATGCAAAGTGTCGATATTAGTTCGGTTATGGATATTTGTTTTAGAAACAGTGGCGCTAAGTATATCGATAAATATTGCGAGCAACACAAAAAACAATGGATTCAATTCCCAGATGGTCGTGCTAATTGTCCCAGATGTTTTTGTAAGACCGATGGTCAGTCATTCCAACAGAAAATAAATCAGAAGCTTCAAAAAGAACAAGAAGCAAATATTAGTTTGCATCTTGAAAGATATTCAATAATTTCTAATCAAAAAATTCTATCTAGTTCACTAGATAACTATAAAGTTATTTGCGAAGAAACAAGTTTAGCTAAACAAAAAGCCGAACAATGCGCTAAATGGTATAAATTTGGGAACAACTTCAATGTCGTTATAACAGGAAATACAGGTGTTGGGAAAAGCCATCTAGCATACGCAATTGCTAAAGAGGTTAGTGTGAAAAGAAGATCTTTATTTATCAGTGTTCCTAAAATGGTTAGTTTAATTTTAGATTCGTTTAATAACAAAGAATCCAAGTACACACAAGAATATTTTTTGAAATTGATGGAAGAAGTAGACATTTTAGTCATCGATGATCTAGGTGCTGAAGTTGGTCGAATTGATACAGAAAAGGTAGCAAGTGATTTTATTAGTAAACTACTATTCAATGTCTATGAATCTAGGCAAGGGAAGTCAACGATTACGACTAGTAACCTTAGAGGTGAACGCGCCAAAAAAATTTATGATGAGCGAATGATTTCTAGATTAAATGCAGATGTAACGAAAGAAACCATCATTACGTTTAAGACTGCTAAAGATATGAGGTAAATTTAATAACTTTGTTTAAGTGTTTAAACTTACGGACGGAATAAAAGGTGCTCCTGAATGAGCCAATCCAACAATCAGGAGTAATGATAAACGCCTCTTGGACAAGGCTTGGATTAATTATGTACCAAGAGATAATTAAATATACCTGATTTTTCGGAGGAGTTATGAAAAAGAAGGGTTGGAACGAATTATTTAAAAAAGATGACCTGGAGACGAATGAGCAAGAAATTGTTCGTCCAGGCATCTGCTCAAATTGTGGACATGGTTCTTTTAAGTTAAAGATTGTTAAACATCGCTTACTTAGAGGATGTAAGAAGTGTGGCGAGGTTATAGATTCAGACAATATGAAGGTCCTTAGAAAGGGGAAAATTCAATGATTATTAATACAACTACTGAAATGATTGCAAAGTGCTTATCACGCACAGAAGGATTTGCATTAAGAGAGTTCTTCAACACTATTAAGGGGGAGGAAAAAGGCAAAATTTGCATCAGAACATTATCAGCTACTAATTCAATAACTGTATCGGCAATAAGAAAGCTAGAGATGGTTGGAATTCTTAAGACTCGTAGTTTAGGAGCTAAGGGGACACGCTTTCAAATTCTAAATATACCAGCTCTACAAGATATTGTAAGGAATTTAAATCTATGAGCAAGCAGATCGGAGAACCAGTTGCACAAGGGAGTAGAAGTTTAGAACGTTTGGTGGAATCGTTTGAGTAATAAGAGTGGATATTATGATTAAAAGGCTAAGAGAGAAGTTTTTTTAGAAAGTAATAGGACAGTACTCGAAAGCCCGTAATGAATCAAATTTCGTAGGAATTACTAAGGATTACGAAGAGATTTTTGAAGGTAATCCACAAAAGAAACAACATAATTAAATTTTTCCTAATTAATAGTAAAACTCCTAGATTTGAAGGAGGATAAGTATGAACGTTGAACAGCTTTCTTTTTTAGATGAAGTAGATGAAAAAAAAGTTAGAAAAGCAGTAATTAAGCAGTTAAAACAATTTAAAGCTTTAAGAGTTGCAGTTCAAAATAAAGATGAGCAAATAGCTGAAGGTGTAGAAAATCCATTTCCTAAGATTGTAGATAAAGAAAAAGAAAAACGATTTAAAGTAAAACAAATGGAACGGGCTTTAATTTATGCGCTAGATGATATTGAGCGTTCGATAATAGTGCGAAAATATTTGTCGTCCAACCGAGATAAAGATATTAACATATACATGGACTTAGGGATTAATAAAGATCAATTTTACGAATATAAAAAACATGCGATCTTTTCTATTGCTGAAGCACTCAATATTGTTTGAGTGCTTTTACTTAAGGATAAATGTAAATTTAAGGGTCTTAAGCAACTAAATGGCAGTATAGTTTCATAAGGAATACTCGAAATTATGCTATATTTATATTAAATACAGCTTATTGAGGTGTTATAAAAGGATGAGATTAGTTTGTAAGGAATGTAAAATTGAGATATCGAAACAGTTAATTGAATTAAAAGACTTAAAGATGCTTAGTGAAAACGTTGGGAAAGCTTATATTCCTGAAGGATTTTTTATCATAGATAGTGGAGAAGCTGATATTAATATAAAAGGGTTTATTATTATTAATATCAATGATTTAATTAATTCAAATTACCATACTGATGAAAGCAGAATAAATGGATGTTGTGGTTGTGATGGTTTAGATGGATTTAATAGGGTCTGCTTAAATAACCACGAAATAGGCACCGAAAACTCAGACTGCTGGTTACCACATTTTATTGCACTAAGTCCAGATTTGGTTATATTCAATTAACAAATTAAAAATGCTCTTATGCAACTGACGCATGCTTGAGTTGAATAAGAATGTAAAGGGGTTGTCTAAACTGACAGTCCCATTTTTAATTTAAACACTTGAACTAAAGTCTTCACTTCTTTATTGAACAAAATGGCAGGTTAGTTCTATAAGAATTTTATGAATAAAAGGTGAAATTCCCCCAAATTACAAATACCTATTGTACTGATATAGTAATGAATATAGAGAAAAATTTAAGGGGAGCGTTTATGGCACAAATTCCATTTGGTGCGTTTTTGATGGATGTTTTCATCTTGTTATTAATAATTATTTATTGTTCTAGAACATTCTTAAAAGGATTGAAGAAAAATAAGATTTTTATAGAGATAATAAAGTCAAATTATTTTATGATTTTTTTGTTGCTTTTTGCTTTTCCAATAATTAGAGATGTTATACATTATTTATTAAATTTAAAATAGAAATTATTTAGTCTTATGTAACAAACGCATGCAATAGTTGTACAACAAGATCGGCTGTTTAGTCGATTTTTTTTAATGGGGTAATGACAGTAAAGTTCAATATGATATATAGTTCAGCAACTGCAATACAACTTAATATGTTTAGTTGATTTTTTAGTAAAATTCTAATTTTTTAATATCGTATTCTTTCATATTGACTAATTGACATGATAATTAACAAGGGAAATAGAGGGGAAATTATCCAACTAATTGAATACATTATTTGCGGTTCTATATTTTTATTTAGAATTTTTATAAAAAAATTGTATGAGGAATTAACTCGGCATTAAAAATAAAAAGTTAAATTAGGAGGGAACAATACAATGATTTGCATAAAAAATCTCACAAAGTCTTATCATAACTCCCAAAATATATCTGTAATTTTAGACGATAGTAATTTAGAAGTAAATAAGGGCGAATGGTGTAGTATTGTCGGCCCTTCCGGTACGGGGAAATCCACGTTACTGAACTGTTTGTCTGGTATTCAATCACCAACATCAGGCGAAATACTTATTAATAATAAGAGTATTTTTAGTTTAAACGAAGAGGAAAGAAGTAATTTTCGTAGACTGAATATTGGTTTCGTTTTCCAAGATTTTAAACTTTTACCACATTACACTGTACTTGATAATGTGATGTTACCATTAACATACGATATTCCTGCAACAGTTTTAAGGAATAGAGCTATAGATTTACTAAACGAGGTTGGCATTCATAAAAATCTGTTTCAACGTTTGCCAGAATCCTTATCTGGTGGCGAAAAACAACGAGTCGCAATTGCTCGTTCATTAATTGCAGACCCATCAATACTCTTATGCGATGAGCCGACAGGAAATTTAGATGCTGAAAATAGGAATAAAATTATAAGTATATTATTAAATGTAAAAAACAATGGTAAAACAGTTGTGGTTGTTACTCATGATAATCAGGTTGCAGCTGTAGGTGATATGACGTATGAATTAAAAGAGAAAAAACTTAAAGAATTGTTGGTTTCCTCATGATCAATTTAGTGTTAAAACGTCTTCTTAATAGAAAGAAAGTTTCTGTAATCTTTATTTTAGCAATCCTTTGTTTATTCACATTTGTACCTCTAGGTATTTTATATTCTCGGGAATCGCTTCTAACTGTTAAGGATTCAATTCAAAAATATGGAAGAGGTTCTTATGACATTTTAGTTCGTCCAAATGGCTCAAAAACGTCAGTAGAAAAAAAGATTGGTATTGTTGAAGATAATTATATAGGTGATAGTAAAGGTGGAATTACGTTATCAGAGTGGAATGAGATTAAAAGTAATAAGGCTATTGATGTAGCTGCTCCTGTTGCTTCTTTAGGGTACTTCTCGGGTGTTAGGCGTTCGTTAGAGTTGCCCACCTTTAGCAGTCCTGTTAGATTTTCATGGCAATTTTACACAACGGATGGATTAAAAAAGTACAAAATAGGAGATGAACATCAGATCCATATGTTCGATGGAAAAGACAGACAAAATGTGGAATACATCTATTATCCAAGAGATTTAAATGATAGCTTTGGAGGAACAATGAATATTTTGTTACCTCAAACTTATTATTTACTGACAGCTATAGATGTAGCTAGTGAAGAAAAATTAACAGGTATTGATTACAAATCACTGAATCGCGAACTGACAAAGGAGGAGGCTATATTTGTTAATCAACAAAGGCAAACTTATGGGAATTTTCCAGTTGTAAAGATTCTACAAAGAAAGGATTTTAATATTCCTTTAGGATTATCATTAAATGTAGAATCTATAAACGTTTCATTATCAGATTTTAAACGAAAATTTGGTATTGCTCCTGATGAAAGGCTAATTTCTGTCATACCTGAAGAAAACAAAAACTTTGAAAAAACAATGGACGAGTTAACAAAAGTAAAAGGAAGTTCTATAAAAAATTATGACATAAATTTAAGTAACTATCAAAAACCGTTTAAAGGGTCATCACTATCATTAGATCGAAATTTTAAACTTCATGAAATTGATGGGGGTATGACCAAGAATGATTCGGCAGCATTCTATGTTGCCTCTAAAATTGATTATCGGATTAATGGTAATAGTTTAAAGGTTAAGAAAGTAAAAACGGATGAACCTCCATCATATAAATTGATTCAAAAAAGAGGACAAGCGATAGATGATGCTGATAAATTGCCATTTAATTTAATACAAACTGGCACATTTTTACCAAAAGATATGGATAATCAGATTACTTCTAGTCCACTTGGGATTTACTCTTCAACGGATACTAAAACTACAGATGGAAAAGTTATAACTCCAACTGTTATACCAGGTAGTTTTATTGCAACTCCAGCAATTGGGGTCACAACTTTGGAAGGTGCAGAAATAATCAAAGGAAAAAAACCAATTGATGCAATTAGAATTCGTGTAGCAGGCATTCATTCGTATAACAAAGAGGCTCAAGAGAAGATAGAACAAATTGCTACTTCCCTGCACAAAAAAGGTTATGAAGTGGATATTGTTGCAGGTGCATCTTTTAAAACACAGAAGTTATTTGTTGATGGGATCGGTGAAGTTCTAGAGCCTTGGACCACTCTCGGTGTTGCACAATCATTGCTATCGAGTTGGAACATGATTTCATTACTGACCACTATACTTTTTACTTTATTTGGTTTCGTATGGTTATTTTCTAGAATTGTATTTGAACGAAATCAATTACTTTTTGAAAATGAATTATTAATTACTATTGGGTGGAATCGAAGAAAAATAATTAAGAGGAATGTACTTGAACAATTGATTCTTACGACAAGTGCATATCTTATAAGCTTAATTATTCTAATATGTTTAAAACAACCAATTGTAATTTTATTTATTCCTTCGTTTTTATGGGCTATATCTAGTGTTATTATCTTTTTATTATTTAACCAGAAAAAAAGACGAAAAGCACATATAAAGGGTTACAAAATGTTCTCAAGTATCATTTTTTATAAGAAGTTAATAATCCCAGTTATGATTGTTTTATTAGTTTCTTCACTTATTATGACGATTCAAATGTCTAGTATCGGATCAGGTCTGATTGAAGCAAATTCGACAACGTTAGGGAAATTTACAGTAAGTAAAACAATGTACTTTCAGTTTTTTATATTATTAGCTACCATATTTTTATCACTTGTCAGTGTAAATGAGTGCATAAATTCAATATTAACTGAAAGGAAGCAGGAATTTTATATTTATCATACAATTGGTTGGAGTAAAAAACGTACACTAATGCACTTTAGTAAAGAAGTAAGTATCTGGGCAGGTACGTCAATATTGATTGGATTAATAATTGGGATAGTAGCATTAACTTATTTAAGAATATCTCACGTATTAATTGCTTTAGGCTCAATTTTCACCTTCCTCTTAATTGCTGTTTCCTTGATTATTATTACAACTAAAAAAAGATATATATAAACTTATGTTTTTTCAAGAGGAAAGCAGCAAAGATAATAAAATGAGCAAACATAGAGAAAAATAAAACTAAATGGCAGAATAGTTTAATAAGATTTAATTTATTTTTTTGTCTAAAAGGATTATACAAGCTTAACATTTAATATCTTTAATTTAAGGAAATTAATTTAAGGAGTGTACGTTATAATGGCTGAAATCTTGAAATTGATTCGTTTAATTATTATTCTTTTTATAGTGTCAATTCTTTATTTTATATGTTTTGCCTTGTTTGATGAAAAGCCTGAGTATTTTGCTACATGACTTAGTGGTTTAATCTTATGGAGTCCAGTAGTTGTACTCTATAAAGTCCCATCTTCGTGGGTAGCTCGTTCCATCTCCAGAAAATCAAATAAAATAACCTCTATTATTCAACTGCTCTCTTATATTGTAATGGGAATAATATATACCGTTATTATTGGAGTACTTACTTATAAAATGTCAGAAGGGACTGCACCACAAAACTATTACTTACGGCTTCTTATTTTTAGCGTATTAAATGCAATTTTATTTTGGATAACTGATAGTATAAAAAAATGGAGCTTAAGCGGTAGAAATCTTCATTATTTTTAAACGTTTATTGAATGGTAATTTTGTTTTAATCATATGTTATGTAGTAGCATTATTTAAGACAAACGCATGTGTTAGTTAGACAAGAAAATCGGCTGTATAGTCGATTTTTTTTGTTGAACTAAATGGAAGTTTAGTCGCATAAGAAAGGACTTCTATGACTGTATAAAGAATTAAATATAATATGTTAATTTGTACAGGATGAGGTGCTCCAATGGAAAGTAGTTTTATAGAGATTGGTAAAACTAGAATCGCTTTAAGAGATATTAAGAATTATGATATCACCACTGAAGAAGTTCGTAAATTATGGAAAGTGAAAAAAAAGGGGAATATAATTTTTCGAATCATTACTCAAATTTTGTTACTTTTTGCTAGCCCTGGTGATTCCCCAATTCCAAAAGAGATAGAAAAAAGTGAGTTAGTTTCATACAATGTACTCGTTATTAGAACGTTTCAAGGAGAAGTTTATGAGTTTTCAGAACGAGCATATGATATTGATATAAGCCAAAAATCAAACGAATTAAACAAATTATTAAAATTAAGATAAAAATTATGAAATAATGTACATCGTTATGCAACTAAAGCATGCATTAGTTAAACAAAATGATCGACGATTCGTCGGTCATTTTTTATTGGACTAAATGGCAGTTTAGTTGAACAAGGAAATACTTTAAGTATATCGAATATATAGATTATAGAAATGATATTTTTTTAATTTTTAAGAATAAATTCTAGGAGCGAATTATTTATGAAGTGGTTTCATAAAGAGCAGTTCAGAGAAATTTTTATAATGTTAGTATTGCTATTTGTTATGAATGCACTATTTAATCTATTTGAACATGAACAAATTCTAAAACATCTTCCAACTTTAATTGGTATGTATTTGGTATCAAGAATTGTTCAAAGGAAACTTTCTAATAGAAAATGAATTTATTTATCTAACTAACGCAGTGCGATGGTTGAAGATCACAAGCTGCTTAATTGCAGTTTTTTTATTTAAGTAAATGTCAGGATAGTTCAATAAGAGGATTTGAATATTGTTCAATAATGGTAAAATTAAACATATTAAAAAAATTGACTGACAAAATAATAAAAATCATTCTGTTTACGAAGGAGAGCTAAATGAAAACGGTAGGAATTATCTTAGGTACATTTGTCGCTACCATTGGACTAATTATCAGTATTGTTTTGTTTAATTTTCATTATGTAAAAGACCAACCAGTTGTTGTCAAATTTCCTAAATCAAACGTTCACATAACAGTGCCTGAAGAAAAAGACAAGGTAACAGTTTTTACCAATATTAAATCTTTGGAGTGCGAAGTTGTCGATCTTGCAAATAAGAAATTTAAATACAATCAAATTATTTGTGAAGGTGGCAGAAAAGACGGTTTTAGAGATCAAGAGTTATTAGATCAAAAGGGGCACCAAAAAGTTAAGATAGGTGATACCGTTATCGCAACATTTGATGATGATGGTGTCGTAAATGTACGACTGGTAAATAAATAACCTATTCTTTTGAATTGCCATAATAACTAATTGGGGAGGGGCTAATTTGGAGATAACTTTCCATATTACTGAGGAGAAGTTTAAGGAAGGTATTTGGAATATTGTTAATAAATTAAAGTATTTTAATGAAGGCGTTACTCAACTACTTTGTTTAATAGTTTTCATTTATGTATTTTTTGTAAAAAAAAATGAATTTAATTCTATCCTTATACCTTTAATTACATCATTTGTTTTAATAATTGTGTTTGCGGTACTTATTCATTATATATTTCAAAGTGTTCAACCAAAATTATACGTGAATTTTATAAAAAAAAGAAACCAACATAACATTGGAAAAATATCACTTTTTTTAGTAGATGATTTTATAAAAGTTGTTTCTCAAGATAAAACGACTTTGTATAAAAAAAATAAAGTATTACGTGTTAAGGAAATGGATTTCGGATTTTGTATTATTATGGCAAGAAATAACTTTATCATTATTCCTAAAATCTCTGGTGTTACAAATATAAATGAAGAACATTATAATGATACTCTTTCAGGAATAATCAAAGAAATTGAAAAAAATGCAAAATTTAAGTTGAAAAAAAGGTGATAAAATCTTATGTTTTAAAAACATAATAACTTATGCGACTAACGCATGCTTTAGTTGCATAAGAAAAAGTAAAGATCACAAATTGTGGTCTTTTTTCATTCCCTTATTCAACATAATGGCAGATTAGTTGAATAAGAAAGGACTTTTAATACCGTATAAAGAATGAAATATTAGAGGTTAATTTGTGTAGGATGAGGTGCTCAATGGAAAGCAATTTTATAGAGATTGGCAAAACTAGAATCGTCATAAATAATATTAAGAATTTTGAAATCACCACTGAAGAGGTTCGTAAATTATGGAAAGAGAACCACAAGGGGAATATAATTATTCGAATCATTACTCAAATTTTGTTGCTTTTTGCTAGTCCTGGTGATTCCCCTGTTCCGAAAGAAATAGAAAAAAGCGAATTAGTTTCATACAAAGTACTCGTTATTAGAACATTTCAAGGAGAAGTTTATGAGTTTTCAGAGCGAGCATATGATATTAATATAAGCCAAAAAGCAAACGAATTAAACAAATTATTAAAATTAAGATAAAAATTATGAAATAATGTACACCGTTATGCAACTAAAGCATGCGATTCTTCAATAGAAGATCGCTTTTTCTTATTCGACTAAATGGCAGTATAGTTCAATAAGGAAAGAGAAATCATATGGTATATTAATGTCAAATGAACATCATGGAGGAGAATAATGAGTTGGTCAAATTATGAAAAAGCAATTGAAATAATCGAGCAAAATCAAGAAGAATCCGATTTTGTAGGAAAGCGCTCAGTAAGTTTAATTGAAAAAGCAGAAACTACGTTAGGGTTAAAATTTTCAAAGATATACCGCCATTTTCTTATTAATTTTGGAGCTGGAGATTTCGGCTCAGAAGAAGTATATGGAGTAATTGACGATGACTTTATAAACTCTTCTGTTCCAGATGCTATATGGTACACAATCAAACAAAGAAAAAATACTGGTTTGCCAGAAAATTATCTTATTATTTATGCTACAGGTATGGGTGAACTATTTTGTTTAGATTTTAATAAACTTAATCGAGAAAATGAACCTGCTGTTGTTTCTATTAATTTGGGGAAAAAATTTAGTGAACAATCAATAGAACTAATTGCAGATGATTTTGGAGATTTTTTATTAGAAATATTCCAAGAAGAATTAGAAAATATCCAAGAAGAATTAGAGTAATTTATTTTTCCTTATGTAACTAACTGATGCATAAGTTAAACAAGATGATCGACGATTTGTTGATCATTTTTTTATTGGACTAATTGCAGATTAGTTATAGAAGGAATGGAAGTTAATTTAAAAATATTGACCTAAAACTTGTTGTAATTTGTCGATTAATTTTCATAAGTTGAATGATTTTCTTTATTTATAATTCTTATCAATTTTCATTATAATCGGTATATATAAGTTAAAGGAGAGTTAAGATTGTATAATTTTAAATTAATAGGATCGTTAATCGTTAATCAGTTTAGCAATTACATGGGAGAAATGGCAGGTGATACTAATTGGTCAAAAAAATGCTTAAAAAACTTTTCATAGCTTCACTTTCCACGATTTGTTTTTCTTTTATTTACGCCTGTTTTTCTTATGACCCACACACAGCAGAAGATACATATCATTTTGGTTTTATTGAACTTTTTTCGTCAGCAATTATTTATTCAGGGATCATTTACTTTGTTGCTGGTATCCTTTTATCGTATGGAGTAGATAAATTGCATAAATTACATCGCTATCGCTCCAAACGAAATTCGTATTTTGCAAAAGTAGGTATGTACTCAATTGCTGGGATACTTGTGACATTCCCATTATATTTATATGAAACACTAAGTTTACATCTGGGCAATATGGGCATTCTAGCTAATATTCGAGGGTTAATTTTCATGTTATTATACGGCTCATATGCTTCAAATGTGTTTTATCACGTTGAACTTTTCATTAATGCGATTGGTAAAAGATTAAGGAATCACACAATAAACGATATAGAAATGAAGTAAATAAAAGAATCGTTGCTTGATTATCAAGTTTTCAACTTTTCAACTTATACGAAAGGAGTTGCTTTAGCAACTCCTTTTTTATTCAACAAAATGGCAGTTTAGTTGCATAAGGAATACTTGAAATTCTATATGAAAAGGCTAAAATCCCCCAATTTGCATTATAAAATTGTGCGGTATAATAAATAAAAATCGTATTAGGAGTTGAATCAGTTGAAATACTTTTTGAAACTGAATGCAGTGAGTGCAATTTATGGATTACTTTCGTCCTTATTTTTTAGTTTTCTGGTAAGTTATGAACGGATTCAAGTCTTAACAGGTTTGACTACGGAATTCGTATGGAATGTTTCAATTGGAGCAGAGATAACACTATTGTGTGGACTGCTTTTTATTATTCCATTTGTTACAAGAAAATGGTTAGAAAGTAGATTATGGTCTTTATTTTCCTCTATATTGTGGTTTCCGTATTTTGTCCTGTTTACTGTATTAATAGGTAGCTTGTTTTCAATCATAAATATAGACAATGATAATTTCGCAGCAGGGTTGATATTATTTTTCTATTTATTTTTCTTTCCTATTTTTCTATTTGTTACTACGCTTATTGGAACCAGAATAAAACAAAAAACTGCATAAAGTCTTATTCAACTAACGCATGCATTAGTTGAATAAGGAATAATTTAGCCATTCTCATCGAGAGTGGTTTTTTTATTTTTTCTTCGACAAAAAACCGACACAATTTAGATAAAAGTAAGGAGAAAATCAGGGATATTTCAGGGGAAGTTTTGAATGACCATAAAAAGTAAACTTTTCTTATTAGCTTAATTAAGTTGATGGGAGAAGCATAACCTCCTGTATCAATTATGTAACTCGATTAATCGATGGTACAAAGTGCCTTAGCAGCTGGTCTGCGTAGGTTGAGGCGAGGCAGGAGTTAAGAGTACTCCAATGTTTTATTCTTTGTAAACTAGATCTGTTAGTGAGGTTCCCCCTTTCCCCTCATCTTTACTAATGGGTCTAGTTTAGAAGGAATAAATAAAGTAGGTGAGTTTTTTTATGTTGGAAGTCAACAAGATATACAATGAGGATTGTTTAGTGGGTATGAACAGGATACCTGATAAGAGTATAGATATGATTTTATGTGATTTACCGTATGGAACAACCAGTTGTAAGTGGGATACAATTCTTCCTTTTAAGAAACTTTGGGAACAATATATTAGAGTTATAAAAGATAACGGAGCTATTGTTTTAACATCTGCTCAACCTTTTACAACTTCACTTATAAATTCGAATTTAATATGGTTTAAATATACATGGTATTGGATTAAGAATGCGCCTACTGGTTTCAGTTTTGCCAAATATCAGCCCATGAGAAATGTTGAAGATATATGTGTGTTTTATAAAAAAATGCCTACATACAATCCACAGGGTTTAATAAAGCTAGAAGAACCAATTAAAAGAAGTAGAAGGAAGGGGAATCAAGGTGGAGTTTATAAGCCAGAAGGTCTGACGGGAAAAGAATATAAAACTACTCATAAAAATTATCCAAAGCAAACATTAAACATTAAAGTTGAAAGAGGATTACATCCAACACAAAAACCAACAGAACTATTTGAATACCTAATTAAGTCTTACACTGAAGAAGGTGAAATAGTCTTAGATAATTGTCTGGGTTCTGGAACTACAGCGATTGCTGCTCTTAAGACAAATAGAAAATTCATAGGATTTGAGCTAGATAAAGAATACTATGAGATTGCAAGTAAGAGAATAGAAGAACATTATAAAGGGTTGAATAACAATGGCTAACAAACCATTAAGGCCGTGTAATAAATATAGTTGTTCTAACTTAACACGCAATTCGTATTGTGATGAGCATCGATACATTAAAAAACAACAGGACATGCAACGTGCTAAACGATATGACCAATACAAGCGTGACCAAAGAAGTAAATCATTCTATGACTCTACTTTATGGAAGAAGGTAAGAGATTTAGTAATGAGAAGAGACCTTGGCCTATGTCAGCAATGTAAACGTGAAGATAAGATAACCTTGGCTGATGTGGTTGACCACATTATTCCTATAAAGAAAAGATGGGATTTAAGGCTAGATAAAGATAACTTACAAGCCCTTTGTCACAAATGCCACAATAAGAAAACTATTGATGATAAGAAGGATGGGTATTAATGGAACAATGGAAGTCTATTCTTGAAACTTATGGTCGTTATGAAATTAGTAATTTTGGAAGAATCAAGAACAATAGAACAGGAAGGATATGGAATGGTAGCTTAAATAAAAAACGTGGTTACTATTATCTAACTGTATCGATTGGGAATAAAACGAAAAACTTTTTAGTCCACAGATTAGTTGCTAAATACTTTATTCCTAATCCATTTAATAAGGCAACTGTTAATCATATTGATGGTAATAAATTGAACAATAACTTGTCGAACTTAGAATGGTGTACGTATAAAGAGAACACTGCACATGCAATAAACATTGGTCTTATTGATGGCAGAGTGCATGAACATAACAATACAGAACTTATGCATGACCTACTTAAATCAACTAAATTAACTTATCAAGAGGTCGCTATTGTAACCAACTCAAACATTAGAACAGTATTCAGACACAATACCAAATATCAATTACGTATTTCGTCATAACAAGGTGGACCATAATAAGCAGTAGAATGGCTTGTACTGAATGATAACTTGTACAGGTCTTATGACGTTCGGACAAGGGGTAGGGGTACCAAAAAAGCTAGGACACGCGTCTGTAATACCGTGTATCCAATCAAACGCACAAAAAATTCCCTAAATGAATTTTTAGAAAGGTAGGTGACTTATAATGGCTCGACCAAGACAACCAATTGACCTTATAGTATTTAAAGGGAAGAAAAACTTAACTAAAAATGAAATTGAACAGCGGAAGGAACAAGAAATAAAAGCGCCATCGGATAAAGTGAGAGCTCCGGCCTACCTTTCGAAAGAATTAAAAAGAGAATTTAAAAAAGTAGCTGACGAGTTAATGCAAATTGGGATTATGACGAATCTCGATGTTGATGCATTAGCTCGTTTTTTAATTGCTAAAAATATGTACGTGAAGATTTCAAGTCAGTTAATTGAATTAGATCCATTAAGTGAAAAGTTTGAAACACTACTGGCTTACCAGGACAAATTCTTTAAGCAGTCAAGACAATCTGCAATGGACTTGGGACTAACTATTTCTTCAAGATGTAAGTTAGTCATTCCTAAGAATGATGAAGATAAAGAAAAGACTGCTTCACAAAAGAGGTTCGGTGATCGACTGTGACACCTATCGAAAGAGTATGGGATTATGCAAATAAAATCGTTGAAGGCGAAATAATAGCTTGTAAAAAGCATATATGGGCAGCGCAACGATTCATTAAAGATATTAACCGAACCCAGGAAGATGATTGTCCTTTCACTTTTGATGTAGATATCCTTGAAGATTTTAATGAGTGGGCTAAAGAATTTAAGCACTCTGAAGGTGTATTGGCAGGTCAACCGATTATCTTAACTGACTTTCAATTGTTTATCGTCGCTAATATATTTTGTTTTCTTAATAAGAAAAATGGATCTAGACGTTTCCGTAAGGTCTACATTCAATTAGCGCGTAAAAATGCTAAGTCACAGTTACTAGCTTTAATCGCAACTTATGAAACATTTTTGAGTGATGAGAAGCACAGGGTATATATAACTGGTTGGTCCAAAGAACAATCTGATGAGGTATACAATGCAGTTTTAGACCAAATAAGGAATACGGACATACTTAAAGGCACCTATAAAGACTCTTACGGAAAAGTTACCAGAATTAGAACAAACTCTATTATTCAGCCACTTTCAAAAGAAACTAGGAAGTTGGGGGATGGAAAGAACCCGTCTGTAGGTATTGTCGATGAATACCATGCTCACGAAACATCTGAAATTTATGATGTCATTCTATCGGGGATGGTTGCTCGTAAGAGTCCCCTAATGGTAGTAATTACGACAGCGGGATTTGATTTATCTAGACCATGCTTTAAAGAATATCAGTATGTAACGAAGGTGTTAGATCCAGATAATACTGCAGTAGAAAACGATGATTATTTTGCTTTAATTTGCGAACTTGATGAAGGTGACGACATTAAGGATGAACGCAATTGGATTAAAGCGAATCCGATTGTAGGTACGTATGAAGAAGGGGTGGATTCATTACGTTCTGATATAAAAGTAGCACTTGAGCAACCAGAAAAAATGCGTGGATTCATGACAAAGAACATGAATATCTGGGTAGACAAGAAAGAAAATGGCTACATGGAAATGAGTAAGTGGAACCTATGTGAAGCAAAATTCGATTTAGAAAATTTTCGAAATACCAAAGTTTTTGTTGGAGTCGATTTATCTGCAAAGGAAGATTTAACTAGTGTTACTTTTATGGGAAGACTTGATGGGAAATTTGCTGCAGTTCACCACTCTTTTATTCCAGAAGATAAATATAATCAGAGAATGGCAATTCAAGATATTCGTTTTGATTTATTTGTTCAAAATGGCTACTTAACAATTATTCCTGGTGCAGTTATTGATCAAGAAGATGTTGAGAAGTACATCGAAGATAAAGTAAAAGAATACAGCTTAGATGTAATCGAATTATGCTATGACGAATGGAACGCGTCCCAATTTGCGATAAATATGGAGAAAAAAGGCTTTACCTGCGTAATTATCCCTCAATATTTAAAAGTTCTAGCTGAACCTACTGCAGATTGGAGAATACAAGTTTACAAGGGAAATGCTGTACATCAAGGAGACGGGTTGTTAACTTGGGCAGTTTCTAATGCAGTTACGATTATGGATCCAAACGCTAACTTTAAATTAGATAAAAAACGAAGTCCGGATAAAATTGACCCGATTGCTTCACTATTAAATGCATACGCTCGAGCGATGAGAGGTTTACCATTACCTAGTGTGTATGAAGAACGAGGATTTGTTTCGCTATAAGGTAGGTGAAATCATGGATAAAAATGACTACATCGGTATATTTGGCTTTTTGAGTTTTGCAATTGGTACCTATTTAGTAAGTTCTGCAGTAATGTTTTTATTGTGTGGATTGCTCTGCATGGGAATAGCAGTTGTAGGAGCAAGGAAGGGGGTGAATAAAAAATAATGGGCTTCCTTACAAGTTTATTCGAAAAAAGAGATTTACCTTTATCACAAGCAACAAGTGGTAGTTGGCTATATGATCTTTGGACTGGTGGAAAAACTGCTTCAGGTCAATCAGTTAATGAGTTTAGAGCGATGCAGCAAGCAACTGTTTATGCATGTCAAAGAATAATTGCTGAAACAATTGCATCATTAGAATGCCGAGTATATAAGAAAAGTGCTAACGGTGGGAAAGAATTAGCTGTAAAACATCCACTTTGGCCAGTCGTACATCATAAGCCGAATACGGAAATACCAGCTTTTAATTTTTGGGAAACGATGGTTCATCATTTGCTATCCTACGGAAATGCTTATGCGGAGATTGTAAGAGATGGAAACGGAAAGATCGTTGAATTATGGCCATTACTACCAGACCAAACGACTCTTGAAAGAAATCCTAAGAGTTTGAAATTATGTTATCGAACGATAATTCCTACAACAAATGAGCAAGTAGTTTTACCTTTTGAAAAGGTATTGCACATTGCAGGATTAGGTTTTGATGGACGACAAGGATATAGTCCAGTCCAATTAATCCGAGAAACATTAGGATTAACTCTTTCACTTGAAGAATATGGCGCGAGATATTTTGGTAATGGGGCAAAACCTGGTGGAGTCATTGAACACCCTGGGAACTTATCCGAGCCAGCACAAAACAATCTTAGAAGCTCCTGGAATGAAATGCATGAAGGATTAACTAATAGTCACAGAATTGCAATTCTCGAAGAGGGAATGAAGTACCATCAACTAGGCCTTGCTCCAGAAGATAGTCAATTCCTTGAAAGTAGAGCGTTCCAAAAACGTGAAATAGCTCAGATTTACCGAGTTCCACCACATATGATAGGTGATTTAGAAAAAGCTTCTTTTGCGAGTATGGAACAACAGTCTTTAGAGTTTGTTCAAAACTGTATAAGACCCTGGCTCGAAAGGATTGAACAAGCAATTCGTTTTAAATGTCTAGCAGACATTGAAATGGACAAAATCGTTATCGAATTCTATGTAAACTCTATTCTTCGGGGCGATTCAAAAACGAGGAATGAAGTTCTTCAAATTAAGCGTCAAAACGGTGTAATTACTGCAAATGAGTGGAGAGAAGCCGAAGGGGATAATCCAAGCGATGATGAATCTGCGGATAAATTATTGGTGAACAGTGCAATGGTGGCAGTAAATGCAGTAGTCAACCCAATCGACCAATCACCAAAAGGAGGTGAAGGAGATGGAAAACAAGGAAAAACGGAGTCTAACCCTAGCACCGGAAATTCGGGAGAAGAATAGCGAAGATGAATCAAGTAAGATTGTCGGCTATGCAGTGAAATGGGGACAACGCTCCAATACAATTGGATATTACTACAAATTTGAGGAGCGCTTCGAAAAAGGCGCTTTTTTTGATGCCATTAACGGTGATGTGATCGCAGCCTGGAATCATGACTGGAACGAGATTTTAGGTCGTTCTACTTCCGGGACACTCTTATTGGAAGAGGATGATATTGGATTAAGGTATGAAATTACAATGCCTTTATGGGCTGACAAGTATGTTGAGACTGTTCAACGTGGCGATGTATCTGGTTCATCATTCACTTTCATTCCAGAAGTAGAAGAATGGGATGAAACAAATGAAGTTGCTTTAAGGACCATAAAAAAAGCAAAACTTTATGAAGTAAGTCCTGTTGTTTTTCCGGCATATCCTCAATCAGAAGCTGGAGTAAGGTCAATGGAAGATGTTTTTGAGACATTCCAACGATCTAGAAATCCAAGTAATGATGATATTGCCAAAAAGATAGATTTAATGAGGAAAAAGTTGAGTTTATCAGAAAAACTATAAAAACAGATAAGGGAGAGTCAAAATGAAGAAAATTATTGAATTAAGACAAAAACGAGCAAAAGTTGTCGCTGAATCAAGACAATTAATTGATGATGCAGAAAAAAGAGGCGGTTTTACCGCAGAAGATGACGTATCTTATGATCGTATGAATGCAGAAATTGATACTTTAACGAAAGATATCGAGCGTCATGAGCGTCAATATCAACTTGAGCAAGAAAATAATGAGTACCGTGATGCTTCTGGAGCAGGTTTAGTAGGTGGCGAACAACGTAATGAATCACCGGAAAACGTGCCATTTACTCAACGTGAAGAGTATCGTTCAGCGTTTAACAAGTTTTTAGTCTCTGGTATGGCCGAATTAAACAATGAAGAACGTTCAATCCTTAGTAAAGGTCGTGCGCAACTTGAAGGGCGTGCACTTTCTGCAGTAACCGGCTCAGCTGGTGGATTCACAGTTCCTCAAGGTTTTTATAATTCATTAATTGAATCATTAAAAGCATTTGGTGGAATGCGTAAAGTAAAATCAACAATTCTACGTACAGCTACAGGTAATACATTACCAATTCCAAAAGTAGATGATACTGCAAACGTGGGTGCTATCGTTGGTGAGAATACAGCTGCTGGTAATGCTACTGATGCAGTATTCAGTCAATTAAATCTAGGAGCATACAAATATACTTCAAAAGTATTCTTAATTCCTATTGAACTATTACAAGATTCAGCTTTTGACATCGAGGCGTATATCCGTAAAATTATTGCAACTCGTATCGGCCGAATTACAAATACACATTTCACAGTAGGTACTGGTACTGGTCAACCTACAGGTGTACTTACAAATGCAACGTTAGGTAAAACAGGAACTACTGGACAAACGACTTCAATCGTTTATGATGATTTAATCGATTTAATTCATTCTGTAGATCCAGCATATCGAGAAGCAGGGGACTGCGAGTTCATGCTTAATGACAACTCATTAAAAGCGATTCGAAAGCTGAAAGATTCTCAGGGTAATCCATTATGGCAACCTGGTTTAGTACAGGGGGCACCAGATAAAATTCTTAACTACAATTACACAATTAACCAAGACATGCCTACTATGGCTGCAAATGCAAAGTCTCTTCTTTTCGGTGACTTATCTACGTTTATTATTCGTGATGTTATGGATCTTTCTATCTTCCGTATGGGTGAGAAGTTTATCGATTCTGGACAAGTAGGATTTGTAGCATTCAGCCGACATGACTCAGTTTTAACTGATACTGCAGCTGTAAAATATTATGCAAACTCAGCTACTTAATAATATTGATTTAGAGCGTCCAAGTGACGCTCTTTAATTTTATTTTGGAGGGGTTATCTATGCCAAAAGTAAGAATGAAAGTTAGTATGGCTGGAAGTGAATTTTCATATGTACCTGGCGATATCATCGAGGTAAGGGAAGACATAGCTGAAGCATGGGTTATTAACGATATTGCGGAAGTATTTGTTCCACCAGAAGAAAAAGCCATCGTCCATAAAGAAGAATTATCGGTAGAAGAAGAGATTCCAACAGAAGAGAACACAAGCGAATCCACAGATGAAGAAGTGAAAGTGAAACCTAAGACATCACCTAAAAAGAAGGTGAAAAAAGATGCTGACACTGAATGAAGCTAAGTCTTTCTTAAGAATTGATTTTGACGATGATGATTCAGATATTAATAGTTTAGTCCTTGCTGCAGATCTATTTGTAGTTGGAGCATCGAGTCAAAATGTTGATAAAGAAAGTGAACTTTATAAATTAGCTTGTAAATTACTAGTAAGTCATTGGTATTTAAACCGGGAAGTTGTCGGAAAGGCCGATAAACTTGCATTCTCTTTAAATGAAATCTTATTTCAGTTGAAATATACTACGGTGGCACCATGAGGGTGGGCCGTATGAACAATAAAATTACAATTCAATCTCCTCCAACAGGAAGGGATTCTACAGGTCAAACTGTTAAGGTATGGAACGATGTTCGCACAGTTTGGGCATCTAAAGATTCTCTGATTGGTAAAGAGTTTTATGCTGCTAATCAGACTCAAAATAGCGTCGAAGTAAAGTTTCGAACCTATTTCTATTCAGGAATGAATAATACCATGAGAATAGTTCATGGAAATGATACTTACGAAGTGATAAGTGTGAGTGATCCAGAAGATTTGAAGAAAGAATTACTTTGGTACTGTAAGAAGGTGAAAAAGTAATGGTGGAAATCGAAGGATATAGACGGTTAGAACAAACACTTGAACAGTTGGATAAATTACCTCAAAAAATAATCACTCAAGCAGCTCGTAAGGGTGCGAATGTCGTATTTAAACAAGCGAAAAAAGAAGCTCCAGTAGAAATTGGAAACCTTAAAAAAGGAGTTATCTTAAGGCCGGAAAGAACTAGGACTAAGGGTAAGAAAGTATTCCAAGTGGTAATGGATAGGGCGTTTAACCGTATCTTTGTAAAGGTGAGTAAAAGAGGTAAACGAGCATATTATCCAGCATCTCAAGAATATGGTTTTTTTAGTCGAGGGAAAGACGGAAAAAAAGGAAGATATATTCCAGGTTATAACTATTTACGCGGATCTAACGCTTCAAAACATAACGAAGCCCAACAGGTCATAATTAGAACAATGCTTACAGAGGTGGATAAAATTTTATGACATTTGAAGAAGCGTTGTATTTTGAATTAAGTAGTATTCCAGAATTAAACGGAAATATTTATCCAATTCACGCAATTGAAGGTGAAGAAGGACCGTTTATGACATATTACAAGGATGATGTGAATTATCCAATCAATCTAAATGGACCTTCAAACATTGTAGAAGGAACGTATGTGTTAGACATTTTACATCCTTCATATAAAGAAGTTCAGACGTTATTTAAGCTAGTAAAAGATAAGATTATTAGTTTTTTAGGCAGACAAATTGGTCAAAATGGACCTTTAATTCAAATGCTTTCAATTAATAACGTTAGAGATCTATACGAGGCCGAATTAGATTATAATCGGTTGAATTTTAATATTCAGGTTAAATACAAGGAGGTATAAAGATGGCTACAGCTGCAATGGGTACCAAATTACAAATAGGTGCAAATAATATTACAGAACTTAACTCAATTGGTGGAATGGAACTTTCTGCAGATACCCTAGAGACAACAAACCTTGATAGTAACGGTTGGAAAACGTTTATTCAAGGTCTAAAAGATGGTGGAGAGGTACAGATTTCCGGGACATTTAATCCTGCAGATACTACAGGGCAAATTGCAATTTACAATGCATTTAATACAGGTGCACTTACACCATTTACAATTCTATTTCCTGCTACATTGGGCGCAAGTTGGTCATTCAGTGGTATTGTAACTAATGTGAAAACAGATGCACAAAAAGAAGATTTCATTCCATTTGAAGCAACAATTAAAGTGAGTGGACAGCCTTCACTTGGCCTAACACCATCTGGAGGATTGACTGCGTTATCACTAACTGGTACTGGTGGTACTTTAACGCCTACATTTAACAATGGTATTTACACTTATGCATTCAGTGGAGTTACAGCAACTTCAGTAACGGTTACTGCAACTGCAGCTAATCATACGCTACAGTTATTTATTGATGGTGTATTCTCACAAGTATTAACAAGTGGTTCACCTTCAGCATCAATTCCAATGTCTGCGATTGGTTCTAAAATGTTGACAATTTTAGCAACTGAATCTGGTAAAACACAAAAAGTATATGAGGTTGCAGTTGTTAAAACTGCTTAAGACTATGAAATTCCTTGTCTTTTATTTTCTTATTCAACTAACTGGCAGTTTAGTTTAATAAGGAATATAAGAAAAAGGATACTCCAAGATGTTGAGATTTGATAAAATTGGATTAAGAAAATAGTCATTATGCAAGAGGATGTGGAATATTGTAGTGGATTTATTTGAACAGATTTTTCCTTTTATTGGGATTATAGGAGCACTTTTATATGTTATGTTTTCTAAAAAAAATAAGAGGTTGAAAATACTTTTTTTATTTGTAATTGTCGCTGTTTACTTTATTTACTTTTTTATTGGTCTCCTGTTTAACACAAATATTTTAAATGCTTTTATTTTCTTTAAGAATGGTTTTAGAATCAATATTATTGGTTTATGTCTATTAGTTGCTACTTCAGTTTTAGTTATATATTTTATACAAAAAATATATAGGCAAAAAGAATATAATTAACTAGTTCTTATGCAACTAACTGATGCAATAGTTATATAACAATTGGGAGGAATAATTCGTGCAGTGGTCTCAATGGTTACAAGGAGGTCCTTTCCTTGAGGTTAGTTTCTTATTAAA
>NZ_JBHJTJ010000045.1:0-30643 GCF_042267765.1 Gottfriedia sp. NPDC056225
CCTTTTAAAGGCATAATAAATCCCCCTATAGTAGATTACCTATCCATTATAAGGGATAGGCTTTTTCCCGTGTCTACTATAAAGGGATAATATCATTTTTACAGTCTTTTTCTGTACCATTTTTTCGTAATTAGCTCGCAGAAGAATAAAGAAATAAACAATTATTTACCTAACGCCAGACCTTAAAGGACATTTTAGATGAAAGGTCGAATATTCGATAATAACAATATTTAATAAATAGAAACAGCCTCATGTTGTAAGACTTAAGACTGATATAGACTAATGCTAAAGTGCGTTTTAAACTGTAAACCAATTAATTACTATTAAGATAGTTAATAAAAATTACTGGAAAACGGTCGAGCAGTAGAGGAGTTGATTACGGTGAGGAAAGAAGCAAAAAAGTTCAACACTATGAAGGAACTTTCATTACACATAGTGATTGCTACAATATCAATCTTAATATTGATTATCTGTTTACCTACTGTTGTCATGGTCTATAAAGTATCATTTGTTTTTGCAATAATGGGAACTTTATTATTGGATTTTTATCTTGTTGTATCGAATCATAAAAACCCTTTAAAATTCACGAAAATCGTACTGATTTGCTTACTTTTAGGTATATCCGCTGTAGGAATCATATTCTATATCAGCAAATTTTTAGTAATCGTAAATTCATATGGGATTGAGCGAATATTAACCGATCATATTACAACTGCAAAATTATTATTTTTCTTAATTTGTTTATTTCAACCAATCATTTTGCCATTACCAGAAGCGATTACGATTCCGGCAGGTAGTGCTGTAATAGGTGCTTTTTCTGGAGCGGCTATTGGGTTCTTAGGTTCAACTTTAGGTATTGTCATTATGTACTTTTTAGCAAGAATAGGTGGATATAAACTAGTCTCAAAATTGGTAAAAGAAAAACACCTAAAAAAATATCAAGAATATGTATTAAAAAATGAAACAATTATTTTAACGCTAATGTTTATCGTTCCGATTTTGCCAGATGAAATTATTTGCGTAGGGGCCGGCATTAGCAAAGTATCCTTGAAAAAGTTCATTGTAATTGCTGCGATTTCAAAATTAATTACGTCTTCACTATTATCCTACTCAGTTTATTTAGCGAAAGTTTTCTCGCTAACAACTTCGCAAATAGCTTTAATGGGCTCCATTTTATTAGCTTGTATCTTATCTTTATCATTCATTATTAAGAGATTAATTAAGCGAGCAAATTCAAAAGAAGCTTATGTTGCTTCGCAAGGTGAATAATAAAAAGGCAATGTAACGGTAAACGATACATTGCCTTTTTTTATAACTATTGTCGAAATTGAAAATTTCCTGAGAAATAATGTAGAAAATATGACGAATTACATTTTAATCATCCAATTAAAACTTTAATACCTTGAACAATATTCCATATAAATACGACTAAATTAACAATGCATACTAATATAAATCCGCCAATAATAGTATAGCTTACTCCATCGCCCATTGTATTAAACGTAAAAATGGAGATCGCCCCTAAAATGATAATTGTTAGAAAGGGGAGTATATGTGAAAAAAGTGCTCGTTTAGAATGGGACTTTATTTGTTGATCTTTGGCTACAAAATAAACGATGATTGGCAATAAAAAAGGCGCGAAAAAAATACTAAAATAACATAATGAGGACAAAATCTTATTTGTTTCCATTTATTTACCTCAATTTCTTAAAAAATTTTAATTAATCTTAGTATAGTTTAATTTATATATAAAAATCGATTAATTTATTAACAATTTTTATATATAAATTTGCTTTAATTGATTAGGCAGAAAAATGAGTATCCTTTTTCTGTCTCTTTTTAAAGGAAATATAAATGTAAAACAACAATAGGATTGTAGCAGTAATACAGATTGTAGTCCATGGCGAGCCTAACAAGAAGTTCCCATATAAAGTATAAAGAACTGCGATTGGAATATTACCGGCAAACACAATTGCGATATAAGACAAATATTTCATATTAGTAGAAGCTGCAATAAAGCATGCACCGTCTGTTGGAGCTAGAGGAGTTGCAACTGTTAAAAATAAGTATTTCTTTCGATTAGAAATAATTTCTTTAAATAGAGAAGGATATTTATTCTCCATGAACTGCTGAATCGTGTCACTTAAAATAGTTCTACTTAATAAGTAAATAATAGATTCAGTAATCGCCATACCAACTAATGATAAGAGTATGGTCTCATACGGATGAAAAAATAAACTGCCTACTACTATTAATACTGAGCTAGGAATAAATAGGAAAATTCTGGCGCAGAAAATAGCAACAAATAATAGCATCGGATTGATGGAGGAATTCGTAATAAAATGTTTTATATCGTCCAATGAGAGATGAAATAAATGATATCGAATGGCAAGTAGTAGCATTAAAATCCAAAAGCCGATAACGATGAGTGGAACGACTTTTTTCATGATTTATGCTCTCCTTTATAGTAGAAAATCTTCAGTTATATTATTCTATTCGCCAATTACTAGAAAACTGATTCATTTTTAAAAATTAATAATAAAGGGCATAAAAGTGTCAAAAATTGAATAAAAATTTAATAAGCAATAAATATCTCAATTTAAAGAGAAATGAGGTAGAGATATGCTTGATGATGGTCTATTAATTATTCGACTTGTTTTAGGAATTATTTTACTAGGTCATGGCGTTCAGAAAGTATTTGGCTGGTTTGGCGGTTACGGTATAAAAGGTACTGGACAGTGGCTAGAGTCAATTGGAATTAAACCTGGAGCATTCTTTGCTTTTATTACTGGAGTTGCAGAAATCGTAGGAGGATTCTTTGTAGCGGCTGGTGTATATACAGAAGTTGGAGCATGGTTAATTATTGTAGTTATGGCAGTAGCAGTATTGAAAGTACATTTAAAGAATGGATTTTGGAATAGTTCGAACGGTTTTGAATTTAATCTGCTAATTATAGCAGCAGCTGTTGGGTTACTACTGACAGGTCCAGGGTCACTAGTATTATTTTAGATTCGGAAACTTATGGGATGTCTCATTTATTGAGGCTCCTTTTTTTGTTTGTATATACGAACAAATTATGTGCTTTGTTTATAAAGCTGTTAAGTTTGTGCATAAACAAGTGATTTTCGTTCATAAAGTGCTAACTTTTGTGCATAAACAGGAGTCCTTTGTTCATAAAGAGGATTGATCAATATAAGAGGACTTGTGTGAGTAGAAAAAATTATCGAAATGGACGAACACTTTGTGAACACGGCTTAAATATTGTTAGAATGCGTCTTATTATCGCCAAAACAAGTTTTAATCGTGAAATGACCAGACCAAATATGTGACTAACAATTTTTAAATTCCCTCATTCGTGATACGATAAGTTTAATAATGATAACCATACGGAGGGATTAAGATGGCAGATTCTATTTTTGAACAGCTTAAGTTTACAAGATTTTATACTTTAAAAATTCTTAAATCAGTTTCAAATGATGTTGTTGGTGTAGTGCCAACTGGATTTAATAATAATATTCATTGGAATGCTGGTCATATATTAGGGGCATATGAGCAATTACTTTATGCAAATACTGGTGATACCGGCAAATTATCAAGAGAATTCATCGATTCTTTTAAGGGTGGAACTAAACCAAGTGACTGGCAGGAGACCCCTCCATCATATGAGGAAATTATTCGATTGTTAGAAGAGCAAACTGAGCAATTGATTTCTACATACGAAGGCCGTTTAGATGAAGTGATTGAAAAAGAGATAAAACTTGGTAATTTTGAAATTAAAACTATTCGAGATATGCTAAGCTTTAATATCTTTCATGAAGGTTTACATGCGGGCTTAGTAAATGGTTTAAAGAGAACACTTGGACAGTAAGTAAATTCGTTAATTTTGTTTCTATAAAAATCTAAGAGGTTGTGCTCTTAGATTTTTTTGTTATAATCATGTGTAACTATTATAAAAATGGTGGTCTGAAAATTAAGTCATTTTAAAACGAGGTTATTTAAATGAAAAAAGAAAGTAATTTAATTATTTATGATCTAATTTTGTATTTAGTATTTCCACTTGTTTTATATAAGGTTTTACAACATTATTTTAGCGATTATTGGGCAATGCTTTTACCGACAGTTCCAGGGATTTTATATACATTATTTCGTTTTTGGTATACAAAACAGTTTAATGTAACTGGTATTTTTATTATTTCAACTTTAACTGCTAGCACTGCTGTTGATTTAATGGCTTTAGGTTCTGCCAAAAACTTAATTCTGTATAATGTGTATTATCACTTTGCACTTGTTGGAGTATTTTTGGTTTTATTGGCTTTGAAAAAGCCATTACCATATTACTTTATGATTGATATTGCAGCAATTCAGGGACAAGATCGTGAAGAAAGTAAGGAATTGTTTAAAAATCCATCACTATTTAAGGTGTTTCAATATTTGTTTATAGCATGGATTATTAAAGATATAGCCTTTGCTTTTGGACAATGGTGGATGGTCGATACGTACGGATTAAAAGCATATTACTCACGCACGATTATCTTTACAGTTGGAGGATATGTTTTTGGCATCATTATGGCAATTGGTTATGCAATTGTAACAATGAGAGCTCAAAAACTAAAAGGGGATGACCCTGAGCAAACTTCTGATGAAATTATTATTTAATGATATGAAGAAAAACCACAAGGAATTTTCCTTGTGGTTTTATTCGTTTTATCCTTGCCCTTCAATTAATTTCGAATTCATTACAATTTCTGCATTTCTCCTGCATTTAAGATATCAAGTTTTTGTATTCTTTCATTTTCAGGCTCAACGTGAATTAATATTTTTGGATCGACTAGCACATTTTTTATTTCATCTTCAATTTTGTCACATAATATATGTGCTTCTTCAATGCTCATGTCTGATGGTAATACTAGGTGGAAGTCAATATGTTCCTCGGCACCAGAGCGTCTCGTGCGTAAGTCATGGTACTCAATAAACTGTGATTTAAATGTATTTAATACTTTTACGATTTGATCTAATTCATCAGAAGAAAGGCCAGTATCAAGCAATGGAGTAAACGATTTACGTCCAAGTTCAATCGATTCCTTCATTATATAAATGGCTATTCCAATACCAATTAATGCATCAAGAAATTCCCATCCAGTAAGACTAACCAATATTAAACTTACTGCAACCCCTAGAGATGAATAGACATCTGTTAATAAATGCAAAGCGTTAGATTGCATAGCTACAGAATGAGTTTCATTTCCTACTTTTTGAACAATTTTTCCGACTCTCCAATTGATTAATGCTCCAATTAACATGACGACTACACCGATCATAGGTAACTTAATAGGAGAAGGATGTAGAAGTTTTTCGACAGATTCAATGATAATCCAAATACCTGCTACAAATATTAAGATTGTTTCAACCGTACCCGAAATATTTTCAAATTTACCATGCCCATAAGGATGATCCTCATCAGGAGGCCTGTTTGAAATTTTTACAGAGAAAAATGCAATTACTGAAGCAACTAAATCCAATAATGAGTGGATTGCTTCCGAGATGATTGCTACGGAACCAGTAAAAATTCCTACTATTAATTTTAATAAAACGATGATTGTGTTACTGCATATTGAAAGTGCTGCTATTTTGCTTGAACGCAATCTATTCACCCCTGTCCAATTTTTTCTACTTAAGTTAAGAGTTTTGTAATAAGGCAACAAAAAAGAAAAACCACTAACAATTTGTTAGTGGTTTGTTTTTTTTATATTTAATTTGTTTTTATTGAAATGATTTTTCATTTTAATTCACCTTTTCACTCGCATAAAACATATTCTATAATACAGATACTATTTTGAAAAGAAAAAGCTGCGTGTGCAATTGAAATATAAATCGACAAGATTTTTCAAAAAATGGTTTGACATCTATTTTTAGACTGTGTTATACATAGACTAATATAAAAAATAACAGTCTATTCGTAGAGGTTGCATTGTGTATAAGTATCATTTTAGAGAACTGTGGGTTCGATGACAAAATGAGAAAGGATCCAATGCCGAAGAAATAAATTGCCACACATTTTATTTCTGGGACTACATTGAATAAATGTGGTACTGTCACATGTGTTTGTGAAGAGCTATTGAAGAGATGTGATTGGCTAAGTCCTTTTTTTAAAGCGATAGGCACATGAACATATCCTTCATGTGTCTTTTTTAATACACTAATACATTGAAGGAAGCTTCTTAGAATAATCTTACATTTGGATTTGAAGGGAGAATATGAATGTATTTACATGGTAATAGTCGAATTAATAATGGAGGACATCTAGAAATTGGAGGTTGTGATACTGTAGAATTAGCTAAAAATTACGGTACACCTCTATATATTTATGATGAAGCATTAATTGAATCAAAATGTAGGGAATTCCTTGAAGCTCTAAAAGATACAGGAATGAAATATCAAGTTGCATACGCGAGTAAAGCATTTCTATGTGTTGAACAAGCCCGTTTAATTGAAAGAGAAGGATTATGTTTAGACGTTGTATCTGGTGGAGAACTTTATACAGCGTTGCAAGCAGGCTATCCAGCGGAGAAAATTCATTTTCATGGAAACAACAAGACAATTGAAGAAATCGAAGAAGCATTAAATGCAAAAATCGGTTGTTTCGTTGTTGATAACTTCTTTGAATTAGAAGTACTACAAGCGTTAGCTGAGCAACGTGGTGAAGAGGTTTCAATTTTATTACGTGTTACCCCAGGTGTAGAAGCACACACACATGAATATGTTATGACAGGACAAGAGGATTCTAAATTTGGATTCGACATCATGTCTGGGCAAGCTAACGAAGCAGTTGAAGTTTCATTAAATTCAAGTAATCTTAAATTATTAGGAATACATTCACATATAGGATCACAAATTTTTGAGCCAGATGGATTTGTTCATGCAATCAATGTATTAATGAGCTTTTTAAATGGCCTTAAAAATGATTTAGGCTTTACAGCTGAAATATTAAATGTAGGTGGGGGCTTTGGAATTCGTTATACTTCCGAAGATGAGCCTTTAGCTGTTGCAAAACATATTGACACAATTACCACGATTATTAAACAACAATGTGAAGAGCTAGATTATAAACTACCAGAGCTATGGTTAGAGCCAGGACGTAGTATAGTTGGTGAAGCAGGAACAACGCTTTATACGATTGGCTCAACAAAAACATTACCTTCAATTCGTAAATATGTATCTGTTGACGGAGGGATGACTGATAATATCCGTCCAGCTCTTTACGGATCAAAATACGAAGCAATGCTTGCAAATCGAGCAAATGATGAAAATAAAGAAGTTGTCTCTATTGCAGGCAAATGTTGCGAAAGTGGCGACATGCTTATTTGGGATTGCAAATTACCAGTTGTAGAAAACAATGATCTATTAGCTATGTCATGTACTGGTGCTTATGGTTACTCTATGGCTAATAACTACAACCGTATCCGTCGCCCAGCAGTAGTTTTCGTAAAAGATGGTATGTCAAGAGAAGTAGTACGCCGTGAAACATATGAAGATTTAGTGAGAAATGACAGAGTTTATGTTGAAAACTCTTCTATTAGATAAATAACAGATTGATAAAACACTTTCATTATAAATGGAAGTGTTTTATTTCGTTTTCCTCAATAAATTGTGATAATTTATCGACATATAAAGACATATTTATCATTTATATTACAATATTGTAACAATTGCGACTCTCTTCGTGAATCTATGGTATAAATACTTAGGTAGATTAGCGAGAGGAGAGACGCTGTAATGTTAAGAAAAAAACTGGCAGTGCTAGCAATTGCAAGTACAATAGTATTATCATTAGCGCCAAATGCTTCAGTGTTAGCTGATAGCAAAGTAGAAACAAAGCAAGCTGAAGTAGATAAGTTCCAATCACAATTTAAAAAATTAAGCAGCGAAGTAAAGAAGATAGATGCTCAAATTAAAACAACTAAGAATAATATAGATGCAAAAAAAGCAGAAATCACTGAGACAGAGAAACTTATCAATGATAAAAAAGCTAGAATTACATATTTGCAAGATCGAATTGAAAAACGTAATGAGGTATTAGAACAACGTTTAGTTGCTATGCAAAAGCAACCAAAAGTAAATCTTGTGACCGACGTCTTATTTAACTCTGATGGAATTGTAGATTTCTTTAACAGAGTAAATTCAATTTCAACATTGTTTAATGCTGACGAAAACATCATTAAAGAACAACAATCAGAACAAGACGAAGTTAAAAAAGAAAAACAACTTGTTGATGAGAAAAAAGCAACGCTTGTAGCAGCAAAAGAAGATTTAGTTGCACAACAAAGCGATCTTTCTAAAGCGCAAGCTGAAAAACAAAAATCATTAGATACTGCAGAAGCTAACTTGAAGTTGGCTGTTAAAGAACTAGAAAATGCAAAAGAAGATGAAAGAGTTCAACGTCTTGAGCAACAATCTCTAGAACTAGCGGCATTATCAAGTGATGATGAGGATGATAGTGACAATAGTCAAGCGACTAACACTAGTTCAAACTCTTCTAGCTCAGACTCAAAATCAGACTCAAGCTCACATTCAAAATCTGATTCTAATTCTGGATCAAATGCTGGACCATCAGATGATGGTGGATCAGTTGCAACAGGCAATGGAATTGTAGATTTTGCTCTTCAATATCAAGGTGTTCCTTATGTATTTGGTGGAACTTCTCCAAGTGGATTCGATTGCAGTGGATTCATCTGGTACGTATATTCACATAATGGATATGGCATCTCTCGTGGTAATGTAAAAACATATTGGAGTAGAGCGACAAAAGTAAGCTCTCCACAACCTGGTGACCTAGTATTCTTACAAAATACTTATATTAATGGTCCTTCACATATGGGTATTTACATTGGTGGAAATAAAATGGTTCATGCTGGAAGCAGCGGAATCAGCATTATCAGCTTAAGTAATAGCTGGGTTCGCTCTCACTTCTTAGGCTACGGAAAATTCTAATAGTTTATTAACCTCGTATTATATTTAGTATGGTACGAGGTTTTTTATTTTCTCTTAAAATATAAAAAAGATATAAGCTTTAGCTTATATCTTTTTGGTTTTTAACTTGTACTTTTAATAAATCACGTATTTCAATAAGTAAGGCTTCTTCTTTAGTAGGAACGACAGGTTTAGCTTCCTCTATTTCTTTCTTTCTAAATGATAGTCTATTAATTAATCGAACGAAGAAAAATACCGAAATCGAAATGATTAGGAAATCAACGACAGTTTGGATAAAGGAACCGTATTTAATTTGAGTTTTACCATACGTATACATAAGTGTTGAAAAATCAATTCCACCTGAGGCTAATCCAATTATTGGCATCATAATATCTCCAACCAAAGATGACACAATTTTACCAAAAGCTCCACCAATAATTACCCCAACCGCTAAATCAAGTACATTCCCTTTTAGAGCAAACTTCTTAAATTCTTCAAACATATTACTTTCCTCCTGTGTAATTATCGTATAAGTTTACATACAATTATTGATTCTTTCAAGTTAGGAATTAGCCTTTTTAAGCAAAAATATTTATATCGACTTATATATATGGTAAATACTAATTAATGACAATTATTAGGAGGAGTTAAGGTATGGGGACAGAATTGGCTACATTTGCTGGTGGATGTTTTTGGTGTATGGTTAAACCGTTTGACCAACAGGACGGAATTATAAAGGTTGTATCAGGATATACAGGTGGGGAAAAAGAAAATCCAACATATGAAGAAGTATGCACTCATTTAACAGGTCATTACGAAGCAGTTCAAATTACATTTGATCCTGATGTATATCCGTATGAAAAACTATTAGACTTATTTTGGCAACAAATTGATCCGACTGATGTAGGTGGGCAATTCGGTGATCGAGGTAGTTCATATAAAACGGCAATCTTTTATCATAATGAAACTCAAAAAGAACAAGCGATTGCTTCAAAAGAAAAACTTGAAAAAAGCGGTGTTTTCAAAAATTCAATTGTGACAGAAATATTACCTGCAAAACCATTTTATGAAGCAGAAGAATACCATCAGCATTATTATAAGAAGCATCCGATTCGTTACCAACTATACTTTAAAGGGTCTGGCCGCCAAAAGTTTTTAAAGGAGCAATGGAAAACTGGTCAAGAAGAGTTAAAGCAAAAGCTCACACCAATTCAGTATGCTGTTACACAAGAAGATGCAACTGAACCTCCGTTTAGAAACGAGTTCTGGAATCATAAAGAGAAGGGGATCTATGTTGATATCGTATCTGGAATTCCTTTGTTTAGTTCTTTAGACAAATTTGATTCTGGTTGTGGATGGCCAAGTTTTACAAGACCTATATTAAAAGGTGAAGTTGAAGAGAAGAAGGACTACAGCCATGGAATGATGCGTATTGAAGTAAGAAGTGCTGAATCTGATTCACATTTAGGTCATGTTTTCGATGATGGACCTGGACCTGAGGGACTTCGTTACTGCATAAACTCAGCTGCATTAAGATTTGTTCCATATGAAAAAATGGACGAAGAAGGTTTTGGTAATTACAAGAGTATCTTTCTGAAATAAAACAATAAGAAATGAGCTATGAACCGGGATGTAAATCATCTTGGTTTTTTCTTTATTAAAAATGTGAAGCTTAATTTATAACCTAATTATTACTTTCTTAATCTCGTCTCAAATATTACCTAAAAAGTTTTCTGAAAATATTTACAATTGCGAAATAAATGTGTTAATATAAAAGTGTCACAAAGTTGTCACAAATTAGGTATTGCAATTCGCAAAAAAGTAGAAACAGGAGGTCAATCATAATGAAGCAAACTGATCATGAAATCGTTGAAACATATACTCAATATTCTGGTATTGCCTTTTTTATAGGTCTTATTCTATTTTTATTATATTTCACTGGAAGCGGTTTCTTACATACAGGCGTGAGCCTAACAGTGAGCATAGTATTGATGGGATCTTGTTCAACCTTATTTTTATTAGGTACTTTTTTGGGATTGATGTTCTCAATTTCTTCAAAAGAACAAGCTTAGGATAATAAAAAAGAGTGGGTGTTCAATGACAAGAGTCATTTTGAGCACCCTTTTGTTTTGAGTTTGGCTAATCGATCTATGAAGAAACTTAACATAATTTAACATTCATCCTATATGTTTAAATATTGTAGTTTCGATGCACTAGGAGGTGTTTTTAAAAGGATGACATTTTTTAAAAAGTTAAAAGGTATGGATCGTAATGTATGGATTCGAGTTATTGGAGAAACGATTACGAGTAGTGCGATGATGATGCTTATGCCATTTTTTGCACTTTATTTAGAAGGTAAAGTCGATTCAATGCTAAAGGTAGGATTTATCATGTCGATTTCACCTATAGCTTCTTTATTCGGTTCGATGGCTGGAGGTAGGCTGGCAGATTTATATGGCCGGAAACGGATGATGGTCTTTTCAACGTTTGGAACATCTCTCATTTTAGTTTCGTTTGCTTTAGTAGAAAGCTATACGTCATTTTTAATTTTATCAATTTTACTAGGTATTAGTAACTCTTTTTTTAGTCCGGCAGCTTCTGCAATGGTAGCCGATGTAACTGAACCAGAAAAAAGAACTGAAGCCTATGGACTATTAAGAGTTGGGAGTAATGTAGGTACTGTCATAGGTCCATTATTAGGAAGTTCAGTTGTATATTTTTCAAAAGATAGTTTATTTTTTATTGCGGCAACAGCTTTAGGACTGTATAGTATTGCTCAATTAATTCTATTAAAAGAGACACTCCCTGCAGAAAAGAAGAGTGTTAAAGAAAATCAAGACAAAACAACAATTCCGTTTAAAAAGGTTCTGAACATTATTAGTTCTGATAAATTATTGCTTTTTTATGTAGCAACAGGTGTCATAATATCAATGGGATTTTCGCAAATTGAAGGAATGCTACCACTTTATTTTAAACAAAGCTTTAAGCCTCATTTCGGTGAATGGAATCCTTTTCCTTTTTTAATGTCACTTAATGGATTGCTAGTAGTCCTTTTTCAATTTCCTATTTCAAGTTATTTATCGAATCGTTCAATTGGAAAAACGATGTTCTATGGTACTATCTTATTTGGATTAGGTATTTTATCGATTGGTTTTGCACCGCCATTATTTCTTTTCGTTGGATTAGGAAAATTGATGATTCTATTTCTATTGGCAATAATCTTCATTTACTACACGTTTGGAGAAATGGTCATGTCGCCAGTTCAAATGACATTTGTGGCGAATATAGCACCTGAAGAATTAAGGGCAACTTATATGGCTGTTGGTAGTATGAAATATACGATTGGTGGGTTTCTTGGACCTTTATTAGGAGGCTATTTGTTTGATTTAAAGTTAGGGATTTGGCTTTTTATCATTCTTGGAACAGGAGTAGTAATTTCGGGAGTAATGTATCGTTCACTAGATGAAAAGGTAGCAATAAGAGATAATCAACAAGGCATAGCTCAATAAAGTGTTATATGTTTCGAAATACAAGTGACTTCGAATCGTCTCTAGTTAAGGTTTTTAGATTTTGCCACTGGTATAGCGCAATACGCTATACTTTTTTAGTGTTAAAAAATCACAAAAAGACTATCGTTGCATATGTTGTAAAGAAAAATAGGTTTCTACCCATAAAAGCTTATACACTTTTGTATAAAGTGGTACAATAGGGAGAGCAAAAAATAGTAGGGGGAACATCATGAAGATTAAGTTAGGATTATTATATGGCGGTAAATCTGCTGAACACAAAGTATCATTACAAACAGCTTTTGCCGTTATTTCTGCTTTAGATCACACAAAATTTGATGTGTATCCAATTTATATAACAGAACAAGGTGAATGGTTACAAGGTAAACAAATTGAAGGGAAAGTAGAAAGCGTTGCAGCTCTAAAATTCTCAAATGAAGATCAACAAGTAAGTGAAATCGCTCCTGTCGCGTTAACTTCATCAATTATTCCTGCAGCTTCAAATCAAGATTCAACTGGACCAGTTGACGTTATTTTCCCATTATTACATGGACCAAATGGTGAAGATGGAACAGTTCAAGGATTACTTGAACTATTAAATATTCCTTACGTTGGTAACGGTGTATTAGCTTCAGCGGCTGGTATGGACAAAGTAATAATGAAAAACTTATTTGCTCAAGCTGGAATTCCTCAAGCTAAATATGTTCATTTCTTAAAAACAGAGTGGAAAGCAAATGCAGAAACTTGCTACGAAGAAGTAGAGAAAGAATTAGGTTATCCTGTATTTGTTAAACCAGCTAACTTAGGTTCTAGTGTTGGTATTACAAAAGCTAAGAACCGTGAAGCATTAATCGCTTCATTTGAAGAAGCATTCCAGTTTGACCGTAAAATAATTATTGAAGAAAACATTGTTGGGCGTGAAATTGAAATTGCCGTATTAGGTAATGATCAAGTTGAATGTTCAGTTGTCGGTGAAATCAAACCGTCGGTAGAGTTTTATGACTACGCTGCAAAGTATGAGAGTAGTGATACGGGTCTAATTATTCCAGCTCCAGTTGAGACTGAGACATATGAAAAAATTAAACATTTTGCAGAAGTTGCATTCAAAGCAATTGATGGTTCTGGTTTAACTCGTGCTGATTTCTTTGTAACAGAAGATGGTGGCGTATTAATGAATGAAGTTAATACAATGCCTGGTTTTACACCATTTAGTATGTACCCGCAATTATGGCAGGCTACAGGTGTAACTTACCCAAAATTAATTGAAAAATTAATTGACCTAGCAATCGAACGTTACGAGCAAAAACAACAAATTAAATATAATATTTAACAATTGAAAACACTATTCATGGTTGAATAGTGTTTCAGTTTGTTGGTAGTCTAAAAATCTGATTTTCAGACTGTTTTCATATGGATGCTATATAGAAGAGGAGTCGGTGACAATGTCAATCGTACGTACTTTATCTCAAATCGTTAATATGATTCCTGGAAGTGAATTAAAAGGAGAAGATTTAACGATTGATGGAGTTTCTACAGATTCACGTGTAGATTTAACTGGAAAATTATTCATCCCAATTATTGGTGAAAAATTCGATGCGCATCAATTTTTACCTCAAGCGATTGAAAATGGTGCTAGCGCAGTACTTTGCTCAAGAACATTTTCTGATGTACCGTCAAACGCTTCTGTTATTTTAGTCGATGACACATTAGAAGCCCTACAAAAACTTGCTAAATCTTATTTAAAAGAGTGGAATGGTAAAGTAGTGGGAATTACTGGTAGTAATGGGAAGACTTCCACAAAAGATATTTTAACAAGCATTCTTTCAGCAAAATACAAAGTACATAAAACACAAGGAAACTTTAATAATCATATTGGACTTCCGTTAACTGTATTAGCGATGGCTGAGGATACAGAAGTTGCTGTGTTGGAAATGGGTATGAGTAATTTTGGTGAAATTGAGTTTTTATCTAATTTAGCTGAGCCAGATGCGGCAATTATTACAAATATCGGTGAGTCTCATATGCAAGAGCTAGGCTCAAGAGCTGGTATTGCAAAGGCGAAGCTTGAAATCGCTAGTGGATTATCAAAAAGTGGATTACTTGTAATTAATGGTGATGAACCGTTATTAATCGAAGGTACAAAAGACAAAAGTTCAATCTATACAATTGAAACATTCGGTTTTAGTGAAAGTAATGATGTATATCCAACGTTTATTGAAATGAACGAAGCTGGAAGTGAATTCGAAATAAATAAAGCTCAAGAAGTTCGTTTCAAATTGGCTGTACTAGGCAAACATAATATTAGTAATACATTGGCAGCCATTGCAGTTGCTAGAAAACTTTCATTAACTTGGAATGAAATTAACGCTGGTATGCAGAATTTAGAAATGACAAAAATGCGTATGGAGCTTTTAAAAAGTGAAAATGGGCTAACAGTTATTAATGATGCTTATAATGCTAGTGTTACATCAATGAAAGCTGCTCTTTTATTTGCATCAGAATTAAAAGGATTTAACCGTAAGTTTGTAGTATTTGGCGACATGTTGGAACTAGGTGATCAAGAAATTGCCTTCCATGAAGAAATTGGTGAAGAAGTTGTAAATCTTCATTTTGACTTTTTATACACTTTTGGACCATTAAGTAAGTTTGCAGCAACTTCAGCATTCGAACAAATGGATTCTTCGAAAGTAAAAAGTTTTGATGACAAAAACGAATTAATTGAAGACTTAAAACAACAAGTCCAACCAAATGACCTAGTGTTAGTAAAAGCTTCTAGAGGTATGAAGTTAGAGGAAGTTGTAAATGTGTTACTGCAGGAGTAATATTATGAATGGAAGTATGAGCTAGGAAGTACAGAAGTTAATTCTTTAAAGTCTTTTCCTATACGCTTAACCATGTCCAATTTCTAAATGAAATCTTTATTTGCATAATTTAACATATGAAAACTATTCGTAATATAGCAAGTAAAAAGGCTGAAAACCATGGGTTTTAGTGAGGATTTAACGTTTTTGGGGGTAAAGAAGAAGTTTCGAAGGTCAAATTGTTAGAATATAACTTCATTTGCTTTTTGGATGGATTGTCCGTATAATGGGTAGATATTGTTTCCTTTTCATGATACTTCGGACTATTGTTTTCCACTAAAAACGAACCTTCCATATGAACAGTCACGAAACATATAATATTTTAAATTTTTATAGATCAATTGAGATACAAAGGAGATTAACCAAATTGACAACATTTCAAGAATTAGGATTAAGTAGTAAAATCCTGTTTGCGATTGAAAAATTAGGCTTCGAGGAAGCTACACCAATTCAAGCGCAGACTATTCCATTAGCAAAACAAGGCCATGATGTAATTGGTCAAGCGCAAACTGGTACTGGTAAAACAGCCGCTTTCGGTATTCCATTACTAGAAAAAATTGATGTAGATAGTAGCAATGTCCAAGGACTTGTTATCGCTCCTACGCGAGAGCTAGCTATTCAAGTTGGCGAAGAATTACACAAAATCGGTATGAATAAAGGTGTTAAAATCCTTCCGATTTACGGTGGACAAGATATTAATCGTCAAATGCGTTCATTAAAAAAATTCCCACATATTATTGTAGGAACTCCTGGTCGTATTCAAGACCATATTAACCGTCGTACAATTCGCCTAAACAATGTAAATACAGTTGTTTTAGATGAAGCGGATGAAATGTTAAACATGGGATTCATTGAAGATATTGAAGCGATCTTAAAAGAAGTTCCAGAAAACAAACAAACACTTCTTTTCTCTGCTACAATGCCAGATCCAATTCGTCGCATTGCAGAAACTTTCATGACGAATCCACAAATTGTAAAAGTAAAAGCAAAAGAAGTTACAATGCCTAACATTGAACAACATTTTATTGAAGTTCAAGAAAAGAAAAAATTTGACGTTCTTACACGTTTATTAGATATTCAAACACCAGAATTAGCAATTATTTTTGGTCGTACAAAACGTCGTGTTGATGAATTATCAGAAGCATTAAACTTACGTGGTTATGCTGCAGAAGGTATTCATGGTGATTTATCACAAGCAAAACGTGAGCAAGTACTTCGTAAATTTAAATCTGGTTCAATTGATGTTTTAGTTGCAACTGATGTAGCGGCTCGTGGATTAGATATTTCTGGCGTTACACATGTATACAACTTTGATATTCCACAAGATCCTGAGAGCTATGTTCACCGAATTGGACGTACTGGTCGTGCTGGAAAATCAGGTATAGCGATGTTATTTATTACTCCTCGTGAGTTTAATCAATTAAAAAATATCGAACGTACAACTAAGCGTCGTATGGAACGTATGACTGCACCTACATTAGACGAAGCAATTGAAAGCCAACAACGTATCATTGCAGAGAAATTAACTTCGACTATGGAAAGTGATAATTTAGCGTTCTACAAACGTATTGCAGAAGAATTACTTGAAGAGCATGATTCTGTAAGTGTTGTAGCTGCAGCTTTAAAAATGTTAACAAAAGAGCCAAATGAAACACCAATTCGTTTAACTGATGAGCCACCAATGGTCAAACGTGACCGTGGCGGACGCGGTGGAAACGGCGGAAACGGTGGCGGCGGATACCGTCGTGGAGAAAATAGACGTGGCGGTGGAGATGGACGTCGTAGCGATAATCGTCGTGGAGATGGACGTCGTGGAGACCGAGATAACCGTGGCGGAAGTTTCCGTAACAAACGTAGCGAAGGTCCTCGTGATAACAACCGTGGTGGACAACGTAAACCACAAGACAGCAGTAAATAAGTAATTAGTTAAGGTACATGGTAAAATCCATGTACCTTTTTGTTTGTAATTTTATTCTCTTCTGTATGTGTGAATTTGGACAGATTCCATACACTAATTAAAAAACATATGAGAGTTGGAATGAAAATGCTTGTAAGACTTGGGTATGTTGCAATGAGTATGAACTTACAAAATGCTTCACCTTCAAAAACTATGACGGTTACACAGTTTTTAAAGCAAAAGGATAAAGAAGCAGCTATTCGTAAGTTAGAACAAATTGCTAATACAAATATTAACAACTGCTTAAGATTGCTAAAGCATAATAAGGGGCATGATATATCATTCTTTCGCCTGAGTAGTAAATTGATTCCTTTAGCGAATCATGAAGAAGTAGCGGATTGGAATTACATAAAGCCATTAAAGGAAGGTTTGCTTGAGTTAGGTAAATTTGCGATTGCTAATGAGATGAGAATTGATTTTCATCCAGATCATTTTGTTATTTTAAACTCTACAGATGAAGACATATTAAAAACATCTCTTAAAACCTTGAAAATGCACTATCAGTTATTAAAAGGGATGAGAATTAACCCTGAACAAAGATGTGTATTACATATTGGTGGAGGATATGAAGATAAAGAAAAATCACTCGAACAACTAATCGAAAACTTCAGCTTAGTTCCAGCGTCCATTCAGAAAATGTTAATGTTTGAGAATGATGATACTACTTTTACATTTGAAGAAACGTTATACGCTTGTGAAAAATTAGGTGTGCCCCTTGTGTTTGACTATCATCATCACTTAGTCAATCATGAAAATGAAGACTGGGTAAAAAATTGGGGTAATGCTGTTAATACGTGGAGAGATTCCAGTTTACCAATGAAAATGCATATATCAAGCCCTAGAGATGAGAGAGATATCCGCGCTCATGCCGATTTTGTAGATGCAAATCTGTTTATTACGTTTTTAAATGAAATATATGGCTCAGTTGATCAAATTGATTGTATGATTGAAGCAAAACAAAAAGATAATGCACTCTTTCAATTAATGGATGATATGAAAGAACATCCTTCAGTTGAGGTTATTAATGGTGCAAGCTTTTATTTTAAACCGTAGTACTTAGAAAGTAGGGGAAATATGATTGTAGGTATTGGGTTGGATTTAGTAGAAATCGAAAGAATGAAAGAAATTATTATTTCGCAGCCACGTTTTTCTAAAAGGATTCTGACTGAAGCAGAATATGGAATATACGAAAACTTATCAGAGCGTAGAAAATTAGAATTTTTGTCAGGCAGATTCGCAGCAAAAGAGGCTTGCTCAAAAGCATTTGGAACTGGCATTGGAAAAGAGCTAGGGTTTCAAGATATTGAAATTTTAAACGATGAGAAAGGTAAGCCTGTATTAACTGTTGATTTACCATTTATACCGTTTTTATCGATTACGCATACTGAACATTATGCTGCTGCTCAAGTGGTTTTACAGCAAATCTAATCAGTTTTCAAGCAGTCACTCTTCTATGGAGTGACTGTTCTTTTTATGCACCGAAGAAGAAAAATCCCAATAACTACAGCACTTTTTTCGCTATTTGGCTCGTTTTCTTTAAAAATATTTTAATTTAGCTTGTCATGCTAGTCTGCATATTTTAAAGCTTGACCTCATATAGTTTTATGAGGATATGAGAAGCAAGGTTGCAACGTGCATGAATAAATCAAGATTAAACTTCTAAGCTACTCGCGCACATTTATTCAATTGCCTTTGCATGAGATTCTCTTTTTTTACAATAGAGGAACAAAGGAGCTGGGGAAATGAAGAAAAAGCTTGTAGCGATGCTTTTGACTGTCATGTTAGTACTATCATTAGCTGCATGTGGAACGAAATCGAAAGATGATGTAGTAGGTTCTCTTAGCAATCAGATTGAAAAAATGAATGGTTATAAGGCGGATGCAACATTGACAATTAATAATGGCAACGATCCACAAAAGTATGAAGTTGTCATTTGGCACAAAAAGCCTTCTTACTATCGTGTACAATTAAAAAATGCTAAGAGTGATCAAAATCAAATTATTTTAAGAAACAAAGAAGGTGTATTCGTTTTAACACCAGCATTAAATAAAAGCTATCGCTTCCAAAGTGATTGGCCATCAAACAGCAGTCAGCCATACTTACCGGAATCATTGGTTAATGACCTAGTACAGGATAAAAATGCAACATTTAAAACAACTAAAGAAGGCTATGTTTTTGAAACGAAAACAAATTATACAAATAGACAATTGCTCCCAACACAAGAAATTACATTTAATAAAAAAGGTTTAACACCTGAATCGGTAAAATTATTAGATACAGATAAAAATGTAGTGTTGGACGTTAAATTTGATAAAGTAGAATACAATGCTAAGTTTGATAGCGACGCATTTGATGTGAAGAAAAATATGACAAGCGCTCGTTTAAGTGTACCTACATCAACTAATCCAGAAAATGATCCTAATTTATTAGTTACACTTTACCCGAATTATTTGATGAATGGTGTAGTGCTTGATGACCAACAAGAAGTAAATACTAATACTGGTGTTCAAGTTATCCTTTCATATAAAGGTGATAAAAAATCGTTTACTTTAATTGAGCAAAAAGCGAAGATTACAGAGTCTGGTACAACAATGGAAATCACTGGTGAACCAGTTGATTTAGGAAAAACCGTAGGGGCACTATCAGATAAGATGATCACATGGTCATATGGCGGAACAGACTTTACGATTGTTTCTAAAAACTTAACTCAAAGCGAATTAATTCAAGTTGCTCAATCAGTCGGAGATACAGGCACAAAATAATATTTTTTCCAAACTTAAAAGGGCGTGATGATGCTTTATCACGCCTTTTTAAATTTCAAATAAACTATGAATGAGTAGTATATTGGTTGACATTTATAGTAAAATAAGCAAATAATTTAACACATATAAAAAGAGTAATGGGTAAATCGATAAGGAAGTGTAAATCATGACAGAAACACCATTTTATCGCGACACTTGGGTAGAAGTGGATTTAGATGCAATTGAAGAAAACATCAAAAATATTGTATCGCTTTACCCAAATCATCAAGAAATTTATGTAGCTTTAAAGGCGAATGCATATGGACACGGTTATGTTGAAGTAGCTAAACAAGCATTAAAGTCTGGAGCAACAAGATTATTAGTCGCTTTTATTGATGAAGGGATATTTCTGCGTAATGCAGGAATAGAAGCACCAATTTTAGTTTTAGGTGCAACTAGACCAGAGGATATAAACGTCGCAATTGAGCATAAATTAACTTTAACGGCATATAATGTTGATTGGTTAGAAGGTATTTCTCAAAATTTAAAAAATACTGATGGTACAATGATTCATATTAAATTTGATACCGGGATGGGTAGGTTAGGCTTAAAGACAAAATCGGAGTGGGAACGAGCAGCATCAATCTTACGAGATAATCCATCGATTAAATTAGAAGGATTGTTTACGCATTTTGCTACTGCCGATGAGTTAAATAAATCCTATTTTAATCAGCAATTAAAGACATTTTATGAATGTATCGAATGGGTTAAGAGCAGTGGATTTTCGCCTGAGTTAATTCATTGTGCGAACAGCGCAGCGGCTGCATTAGAAACTAACCTATTTAACACAGTTCGAGTTGGAATTATTATGTATGGTTTAACTCCATCTTTAGAGATAAAGCCATTGCTGCCATTTACATTAAAGCCCGCACTATCGCTTTATACGAAAATCTCACATATTAAACAGTTACCATCGAATAGTGGTGTAAGTTATGGAGCAACGTATTTTACTTCTGACTCAGAGTGGATTGCTACATTACCAGTTGGTTATGCAGATGGATGGCTAAGAGATATGCAAGGCTTTTCTGTACTAGTAGAAGGTGAAAAGGCAGAAATCGTTGGTAGAGTTTGTATGGATCAGTGTATGATCAAGCTTTCAAAGCATTATCCTGTTGGTACAAAAGTGACGTTAATAGGAGAAAATAAAGACGGAGCTGTTACGGCTGAGGACGTGGCTACACACATGAATACAATCAATTATGAAGTAACTTGTCTTCTAAATCATCGGGTACCAAGAGTGTATAAAAAGAATGGAAATATTAAGTCAGTCAGTAATTATCTAGTATCAGATTAATTGTAATTTGATGTATTAAAGTATGAAACACCGTTATTTGGTTAAGATAAACGAAGATATGTGTCTTTCCAATCACTGAAAATAATGGTATGATGTAGTATAGGGAGATATATGGGTAATAGTTGATTCTGGAGGTGCTGAAACTTGTCCGAACTAAATGCGACAACTGAAATAACAGTACGTTTACCAAAACACGTAGTAAGCGAACTAGATGGATTAGTAAAGCAAGAAAACGGTAATCGAAATGAGTATATTTATCAAGCGACTAAGATGTTTTTAAAAGATCGTAAAAGACGCCAAAGTCGTGAACATATGCGACGCGGATACATGGAAATGGCTAAAATCAACTTATTAATATCTTCTGAGTCATTCTATGCTGAGTCTGAAGCGGATTCTAAAGTGGAGCGCTTAGTTAGCGGGGGGTAATCACTTGATAGTAAAACGTGGCGACGTATATTTTGCAGACCTTTCCCCTGTAGTTGGCTCGGAACAAGGTGGAGTTCGTCCGGTTCTCATAATACAAAATGATATCGGTAATCGTTTTAGTCCTACCGTTATAGTCGCTGCGATTACAGCACAAATCCAAAAAGCAAAGCTTCCAACACATGTTGAAATCGATGCTAAAAAATATGGATTTGAACGTGATTCGGTTATACTACTAGAGCAAATTCGAACGATTGACAAACAGCGATTAACCGATAAGATAACACATCTTGACGATGAGATGATGGATCAGGTTGATGAAGCGTTGCAAATCAGTTTAGGACTTGTTGATTTTTAAAGTTGCTTTTTTTAGCAGCTTTATCTACATAAATTATAATTAATGTTTTGTAACCCTTTCGACTTGAAAGGGTTATTTTAGGTCTTATATAATTCCCGAAAATTGGAGGCGTTAAGTTATGTCACAGCAATTGATTAATAAAATAGCATCTGATTTATCTATTACTTTGAAACAAGTAGCTACTGTCATTGAATTAAAGGAAGAAGGAAATACAATTCCCTTTATTGCTAGGTACCGAAAAGAAAAGACGGGTTCTCTTGATGAAGTTCAAATTCATTCGATTTTGGAGAAATATGAGTATGCTGTAAATCTTCAAACACGAAAAGATGAAGTAATCCGTTTAATTGATGAAAAAGGAAAGTTGAATGATGAATTACGTAAAAGTATTACGTTAGCAACAAAGCTACAAGAAGTAGAGGATTTATACCGACCATATAAAGAAAAAAGAAGGACTCGTGCTACGGTCGCAAAAGATAAAGGGTTAGAACCATTTGCAGAATGGTTATTCTCGATGCCAAAAGAAGGCATGTTAGCAGAAGAGGCATTAAAATACATAAATATTGAACTTGAAGTTAGTACAGCTGATGAAGTTATTCAAGGTGGAAAAGATATTATTGCGGAATGGATTGCAGACGATGCTACATATCGAAAGTGGATTCGTGAAGTTACATTTAAAAAAGGAACAATTGATAGTACTGTAAAAGATGCCGATAAAGACGAAAAAAAAGTTTATGAAATGTATTATGAATACTCTGAGCCAATTGCAAGGATTGTTCCACATAGAATATTAGCGATGAATCGTGCAGAGAAAGAAGATATTTTAAGGGTTGCAGTTCAATCGCCTTTTGATGAAATCATTTCATATTTAGAAAGAAAAGTTATGATAAAGGAAACTTTTGTGCGATCAATTTTAAAAGAAGTTGTTGAGGATGCTTATAAACGATTAATTCAACCTTCAATTGAAAGAGAGATTCGTAAGGAATTATCCGAAAAAGCTGATTCTCATGCAATTAATATTTTCTCAGAAAACTTACGCTCACTATTGCTACAGCCACCATTAAAAGGAAAAATCGTTCTTGGAGTTGACCCTGCATTCCGTACAGGTTGTAAATTAGCCGTTGTAGATGAAACAGGTAAAGTACTTAAAATTGATGTTATTTATCCGCATCCTTTCAAAGGTGAAAGAGAAGAAGTTCAAAGAAATAAAAGAGAGCAAGCAATTGCAAAAATTAAAGATATTCTTATCAAATATAAAATAGAGATGATTGCAATTGGAAACGGAACAGCGTCTCGTGAAACTGAGCTATTTATATCTGAAATTCTAAAAGAAATGAAAAATAGTATTTACTATGTAATCGTAAATGAAGCTGGAGCGAGCGTGTATTCTGCTTCAGAACTAGCGCGAGAAGAGTTTCCAAATTTCCAAGTTGAGGAAAGAAGTGCGGTTTCAATCGCAAGACGATTACAAGATCCGTTAGCTGAATTGGTTAAAATTGACCCTAAATCTGTTGGCGTAGGATTATACCAACATGATGTTTCTCAAAAAAGTCTGAATGAGTCACTAACGTTTGTTGTTGAAACATCAGTAAACCAAGTAGGTGTAAATGTAAATACAGCATCAGTTTCGCTACTACAACATGTATCGGGCTTGTCCAAAACGGTAGCGAAAAATATCGTTAATTATCGTGATGAAAAAGGGAAAATTACAAATCGAAAAGAGCTTAAAACGATACCGAGACTAGGTGCAAAAACATACGAACAATGTATTGGATTCTTACGCGTTGTCGAAGGGGATGAACCTTTAGATCGTACAAGTATTCATCCGGAGAATTATGTGCAAGTAAAAAAACTATTAAAGCAATTAAATTTCTCAACAAATCAAATTGGTTCAAAAGAACTAAAAGAAAAGTTAAAGACGCTAAACTTAGAAGAAATATCAGAACAACTTGATATTGGTTTAATTACACTGAATGATATTTTAGCTTCATTAACACAACCTGAAAGAGATTTACGAGACGAATTAGCAGCACCAATCCTTCGCCAAGATGTTCTTCAAATTGGAGACTTAAAAATAGGCATGGAGCTTGAAGGAACAGTAAGAAATGTAGTCGATTTTGGTGCATTTGTTGATATAGGATTAAAGAATGACGGTCTTGTTCATATTTCAAGAATGAGTAGTAAATTTATAAAACATCCATTAGATGTTGTTTCAGTTGGCCAAGTAGTAAAAATATGGATTGCTGAAGTTGATCAAAAGAAACAAAGAGTAGGCTTATCTATGCTGCCAATTGAAGCAAAAGAAAAAGTCAAAGCTTAATTTTTTGATAATAAAACCAACATTGATTTAATAACTTTATTTGATAACGGTTTTTCTCATAAAATGCTTTCTGCATTTGAGTCTTAAGCCAACTAGGCATTACCATGATGAAAACCTCCAACTTAAAAATCTTCGCCCATCTTAACTATTGAGATGGGCGATGAAATAAATGAGTGAGGGGTAACCTTCCGATACACTGTATAAAAAGGATAACTGTATTGTTCATTTTGGATAGTAAAAATTACGCCGTTGTAGAGAGATTTACTAAGAGCAGCCCATTTAGCATAAATCGTACTAATAAGATCTTTTGAAATTCTCATTTGTATGTTTAATGTATGCACATACCCAGAAAAATGTGAGTTGTTTAGTTAGAATAAAGTAGAAAAAGAGGTGGCGATCTATAAATGGACAATGAGGAGATACAAAAATTAGTAGAAGATCTATCGATTACCTATTTCGGACGGCCATTTCTCCATCAAGCTTCCTTCAATACTAGATTGAGAACTACTGGTGGAAGGTATTTATTAAAAAATAGTAATATCGAATTAAATAAATTATACTATCAAGAACACGGAATCGAAGAGCTAAAGGGAATTATATTACACGAGCTGTGTCACTATCATCTTCATATTATGAAGAAAGGATATAAACACGAAGATAAAGATTTTAAAGACCTACTAAAAAAAGTAGGTGCGCCTAGATACTGTAAACCACTAAATTCTATAAAGAAAAGAACACATTCTTATAAATATAAATATAGATGTGTTGGGTGTGGACAATACTTCTTAAGAAAAAGAAAAGTTGACACAAAGCGCTTTGTATGTGGAATATGCAAAAGTCCATTAAAACAATTATAAATAGTGTTGACAGGTAATATATGTATAGTTTATATTAATACTTGTCATCATGTTACAGCGCATGACGAATTGATTGGAATTTTTCCGCAGTAGCTCAGTGGTAGAGCACTCGGCTGTTAACCGAGTGGTCGTAGGTTCGAATCCTACCTGCGGAGCCATTATATTAGAGAAGTACCCAAGTGGCTCAAGGGGCGCCCCTGCTAAGGGTGTAGATCGTTAACGCGGTGCGAGGGTTCGAATCCCTTCTTCTCTGCCATATTTTTTTTTTGGCCCGTTGGTCAAGCGGTTAAGACACCGCCCTTTCACGGCGGTAACACGGGTTCGAGTCCCGTACGGGTCACCAATATTTTATCCCGGAGGATTAGCTCAGCTGGGAGAGCACCTGCCTTACAAGCAGGGGGTCGGCGGTTCGAGCCCGTCATCCTCCACCATTTCTTTAAAATGATATAAACTCTTATTATCGCGGCGTGGAGCACGAACGAATATGCTTCGAAGTAATAACTTCAGCATACCAATCGAGCTGCTACTTGCATAAACATCCTGAGATTGGGATGGTCTTAACGAAATAAAGTTCATGGATCTAATAAAATAGTATCCACATTATCGCGGGGTGGAGCACGAACGAATATGCTTCGAAGTAATAACTTCAGCATACCAATCGAGCCGCTACTTGCATAAACATCCTGAGATTGGGATGGTCTTAACGAAATAAACTTCATGGATCTAGTTAAAATAGTATCCACATTATCGCGGGGTGGAGCAGTCTGGTAGCTCGTCGGGCTCATAACCCGAAGGTCGCAGGTTCAAATCCTGTCCCCGCAACCAAAATGGTCCCGTGGTGTAGCGGTTAACATGCCTGCCTGTCACGCAGGAGATCGCCGGTTCGATCCCGGTCGGGACCGCCATTTATTACTACAGTTTGTAGTATTTTTTTCTTTATTTGGAGAAAAATAGTAGTGAGATGGATGAATTTTTTTTATCTTTAGGAGTAGATTCGAGGGGTAAATACAATACTACATAAGACAATCCTGCGGTGTTACTTCATGTAGCATATTCGCACATTAGGAAAAGAAGTATAGTGAAATGTCGGATTGTTTTTTATCTTGAGAGGTTAATTCAAGAAGGTAAGGCAATACAACATAAAAAAAATCCTGCGGTGCGGGTTCATGGAGATTATTCGAAGAAGTAGATTCATGATGTTATATCAATGGGCTATAGCCAAGCGGTAAGGCAACGGATTTTGATTCCGTCATGCCCTGGTTCGAATCCAGGTAGCCCAGCCATTTTTATTTTGAATAGTAATGTTTAAGGTAGAGGGATTTTCTTTTATCTTAAATGCGATCGTGTAAACAGTAAGTAAGTTTAAAAATAGTCTGTTTTTAGTGTACTTGTACTATCATGTATTTATAAACTTGTTATTACGAGCCATTAGCTCAGTTGGTAGAGCACGAACGAGTAATCTTCGATGCGATTACTTCAGCGTACTTGTCGAGCAGCTACTTGAAATTCTATCTGAGACAAGGACGTCTTTAGAACTTGCTTATTTTATAAACTTGTTATTACGAGCCATTAGCTCAGTTGGTAGAGCATCTGACTTTTAATCAGAGGGTCGAAGGTTCGAATCCTTCATGGCTCACTTTTGTTTATTCGCGGTCGTGGCGGAATGGCAGACGCGCTAGGTTGAGGGCCTAGTGGAGGTTTCTCCGTGGAGGTTCAAGTCCTCTCGGCCGCATCTTAATTATGACTTTCCAAGACATCTTACAATTGTAGGGTGTCTTTTTTGTGTTGATTGACATCAATAAAGAAATAATTGTAAATTTTTAGTACTTAAGAAATTACTTTTTTTTTCACTAAATTAGTGAAAAAGAATATTCGTGATAACCACTTGTTACACATTGATGCGTGTTTTTATATAACTACTGATTTGTAGACATTGACTATACTAAAAAACTCACTTTTGATATATTCCAAAAGTGAGTCTAACATTAATAATTAGCAGGATTTACTTGAAGTGGTTTAAATTTCTGATTTTTATCAGAGTAATGCCACCATTCTTTTGAGTAGCCCACGAAACCGGCTTGTCTCATCGCTTTATCCATGATTTGATAATTCTTTTCTTGTACACTATTTCGCTTATAGCTTCGAGAAGCACGTGATGAAAAATCATCGAATTTGGATTGCATTTGCACTTCTTTTCCATCTAATGTACACAATGTTATATCTAGTGTTGCACCTAGTTGGTGGCCTCGTATATTTTTTGGACTAGGCTTAGCAACATAATCTGAATTAGGATATGCATTCCAAAGTGTTTGTTGAGCTGATAAAGGACGGTAAGCATCCCAAACTTTAATCGTATATCCTTGTTTTTTTAGGATGGAATTTGCTTTAGCTAATTTTTTGGCTGTGCTAGTCCTAAGGATGGCTTGGCTAAAATTATAAATACGTTTGCCGGTAAAGTTATTCGTTGTATTATAGCGTAAATCAACGATCAAACTTTTATCTAATGATTTAACATTAGTGAACTCTGCAATTACATACTTCCCGCTAATAAATCCTGTTTTACTTTTAAATTTAATTTTATACCATCCGTTGGCATGTTTATTAACAACCGTTAAAAATTGACCTTTTTTCACAGTACCGATTAACTTAGCCGTTGTACTAGGGCCGCTACGGATATTTAGTTTACTTGCAGTTACGGTGTAAACTTTATTCGCTGCATAAGTAGAGGTTGGGTTTGTAAAAAAACTGACCCACAAAGATAAAAGAGCTAAACAACTTATTAAAATCTTCTTGATTCTTCTCATAGTTCACCTTCTAATTAATTTATGTAATAATCTGTTAACTTCTTTAATTATTCAATAGAATACGTGTACTTTCAATTTAAAACTTATTTGGCAATATAAAAAAACATTACAATTTAGTAATGTTTTTAGTAGTTTATAATATTGGAGATAGAAGTCGAGAAATAGCTTCTTTTATTTTTATAAAGATTGTTCTCGCTTGATACTTTTCAAGTGTAAGTTCACTAGAATATTTACAATCAGATAAAAAAAGGTTTTGTAGATTGGATGATTCTTTTTCTGAATAGACGATCGCGTTTATTTCAAAATTCAATTTAAAACTACGTGTATCAATGTTAGTAGTTCCAACTGAAGCAACTTCTTGGTCTATTACGATTGTTTTAGCATGCAAAAATCCATTTTCATATAGCAATATTTTTGCTCCGTAAGATAATAGTTCGCCTACGTATGATAGTGATGCCCAATGTACGAATGGGTGGTCAGGTTTACTTGGAATCATTATTCTAACATCAATTCCAGATAATGCAGCAATTTTACAAGCGTCCATAATGCTTGCATCAGGAACGAAGTAAGGGGTTTGAATATAAACGCTCTGTTTAGCAGACGTAATTAGTTTAACGTACATATTTTTTAAGTGCTCTGTTTCCGAATTTGGCCCACTAGCAACAATTTGTATGGGAGTATTTCTGATACTTTCCACATTATTAAAAGTAAATTCCTCTATAATATGTCCATGTTGTTTAGTAGCTTGTTGCCAGTCTAATATAAATCGCCCTTGAATTTGATTTACTGAATCACCTTTTATTCGAAAATGAGTGTCTCTCCAGTATCCAAATTTCTTATCAATTCCAAGATACTCGTCTCCGACATTAAAACCGCCTATATAAGCAACTCTCCCATCAATAATACAAAGTTTTCTGTGATTTCTATTGTTTAATCGAAAATTGATTAGTCTTAGGAAGGAAGGAAAGAAAGCTTTTACCTCACCTCCGTGTTTAATAAGATCTTTGAAAAAAGAAGGAGTGATTTTTTTCGAACCAATGTCATCGTACAGCACTCGTACTTTAACGCCTTTTTCTGCCTTCTTTGTAAGTTCGTCTCTAAGCTTTTTTCCTAACGAGTCACGTTGAATGATGTAATATTGAATATTTATCTCTTTTTCGGCATTTTGTATGTCTTCGAAAAGCGAATTAAATTTTTCGTAACCGTCACTAAATGTTTGGATCTCGTTTTCAGTTGTTAATAAAGCATTAGCGGATTTTAAATTCATCATAATTAATTGTGAATGCTTCGATAGTAATTCATCTTGGATAAAGCGTTGATCATTATGTATTTGATTTGCTTGATTAGTAACTGCTAATTGAAGATAACTTCTTTCTTTATTTGAAAGATGATAGAAGTTCTTTTGTTTTAGCTGTCTGCCTAAAAAAAGGTATAGTAAGAAACCGACTATTGGTATAAAAAGTAGGATCATAAGCCATGCCCACGTAGCTGCAACATCTCTCTTTTCAATAAAGATTAAAATACCAGCTAGCAGTATATTAACAATAAGGAGGATTGTAATAAAATTTATATCCATTGAACTCACATCCTATATAATTAGATTGCTTTTAATATGTTTTATTTAATGAATCAAAGTATACAAACATATTGTATACTTTTCTAAAATAAAAGTATTTTATCATTTACTCTGTAATTTTTCACGGTACGGTACCAAAACCGAGTATTTAAGAGCTTGTGGGAGTATATGAAGAGAAAATTCTTCAAAAATCAAATCATTTTAACAGAGGTTGTGTTTAAATAGTACTATATCAATTGCACTATTGTTGATTTGCTTTATGTCTATTAAAAGAAAACTAAACTGATGAAAGTTACTATTTATGCAGTAATTTAAGGTATGAAAGTATTGTAGTAGTAGGATTAAGATCCGTTATATTATTGATAATCAAATTAATCACAACTTTTTTCTTAAATAATGTTGACAATAAGTGTCCTATACTTTAATATAGTTAAAGTCACGTCAGAAGTTAACGAAGTCAACGAAAGCTTATCGTAGTAAGCATTGAAAGTTTTAGAAAAAACTTTTAAAAAAAGTGTTGACATAAACGGTTAGATGTTATAAACTGTAAAAGTCGCTAACGAAGACGACACACTTTAAAATATGCGCCCGTAGCTCAATTGGATAGAGCGTTTGACTACGGATCAAAAGGTTATGGGTTCGAGTCCTTTCGGGCGCGCCATATTTCGGGAAGTGGCTCAGCTTGGTAGAGCACCTGGTTTGGGACCAGGGGGTCGCAGGTTCAAATCCTGTCTTCCCGACCATTTTCGCGGGTGTAGTTTAATGGTAAAATAGAAGCCTTCCAAGCTTCGGTCGTGGGTTCGATTCCCATCACCCGCTCCATTATTATGAACTTTGAAAACTAAACAAAACATGAAGTAAACGTCAATTATTAGTTTTTTGAGCAATACAAGATTTAAACTTAACTTTTATGGAGAGTTTG